>JAILNW010000434.1 GCA_024691145.1 Lachnospiraceae bacterium | reverse complement strand
TAGTAGGTTCTAATGGTACTCAATATAAATCTATTAAACAATTAGCAGTCTACTTAAACATACCAAATTGGAAATTAGTTGCTGAATTGCGTAATCATGGTAAGTATATAAAAGATGGTATTATATATAAAGCTGAAGTAGATGCTAAGAATAGAAACAGATCTGTATATGTTAATGAAGTAGAAGAACAACCAACTCCTACTCCAGTACAACAGATACAACCAGCGCAAGCACCTGTTATAGATAGAAACAAAATAGCTTGTGATGTATTAAAAGAAAAAGCTGCACAATTAATATTAAAAGATAACTTCACAGATGCTAAGTCATTATTAGAAGTAATCGAAACATTAAAATAAAGGAGGAGAACACATGGGATACGCATTATACTGGCATTACCATAAACCAGAACCAAAAGGAACAGTAGATCTGAAATCCTTGCGTACAGCCTTTTCTCCAGAATTTATATCTAAAGTAAGAGATGCTATTAAAGTAGCATCTCAAGCTGGTATTGAATTAGGAGATTGGGAAGGCTGTCCACTTAAAGAAGAAGCAGTAACTGATACGGTAATTAAATTCAATGGTCTTAAACCAGAAAGTTGCGAAACCTTTACTATCACAGCAGTAGCTCCTCAAGGATATTGGGATTGCTGTAAGACTAACTATGGTAAATATACAGCTCTTTGCATGGAGATACTTCAGCTAGCTGTTGAAGATGGAATTCTTGAGAATTGGTCTTCAGATGGCGGTGAAGGTGATGTAGAATGCCGTGAACAATGGAATAAACTATATAAAAGGAATAGCGATGGAACAAAAGAACAAGACTAAGTATGAATATTTATATCCGTGGTTACCTGGGAATGCACCAGAAGACCTATCAGATGAACAGTTACTTAAGGATTTTCTTTTCTATAAGATACAATATGTAGATGGAGATCCTAATAGTAACGAGATAAAAGATAAGTTATTTGATTTGAAGGATGAAATAGACCGTAGGAATAACGAAGGAGAACAGACTGATGGGAATCTGGATAAATAAAGATCTAGCCCTAAGACGACGCGAACTTAAAGGAACAAGTAAGAATAATGAACAACTAAGATTGATTTGCCAAATAAGACATGAATTTACTAATTATGACAAGCTGGTAACTTTCTATGATATATACCCTAATAGACGAAAAGAGTTAAATGGGATCATACGGAAGCTAATCGATGAAGGTCCTGATTATGTAGAGACATTTAGAAAGAAGGTAAAGCATATAGAAGAAGTAGTTAATCTGAACCGTAAAGAAGCTAAAAAGAAATTCTTGGCTCAGGAAGAACAAAGGTTACGCGAATGTAATCCTTTATGTAAAGAAAAGAATATAAAGGAATGGGCATTAAACAACTTAAATAAAATAATAAGAATAAACAACACATATATACAAAACAAAAGGAGTATAGAAAATGACTAAAAAGAAACAGACTAAAACTAAAGTAACATATCGACAAGTATTATCACAGTTATATGCATGGTTATCAGTAGCTTGCTTTGCGCTGGTTATCCTTACACCTATCTGGAAATACAATATTGATACGATGAACGCTTCAGTATATACTGCTGTAGCTTGGTTTGCTGCTGTTATGTCTAATAAAATGGATAAATAAGGAGATAGCAATGACATCTGGATCTATATTCGGTAAGGGTAAAGGTAAAAAGAAATAATTAACTAACGAAAGGCTATCTTAAATAGGTAGCCTTTTATTGAATAGAAGGAGAGACTTATGGCTAAAAAAACAATAATAGAGGTAATAGAAGAACTTAAACAAAACATAATTAGTTTGGGTGGTACTTTAGTATATGACAGACAACATGGTAAAGCTGGAGTAACTAAAGATGATGAACAAGAAGAACTCAAAAGACTGCGTAATAATCTAGCTTCTCAATTATCCAGATTAAAGAAACGACAAATAAATCAGGATATGGAGAAAGCTGTTAAACAAAATAATCTAGAAGACGAAAACGGTATAACAGAAAAAGACGAAAGAAGATTTAAGAATTGCTTTTGCTTTGAAGCTATTAAACCAGAGTTAGAATATGTCCAGCGCATGACAGGTTTAACAATAGACCAGATTCGTATATTAGAAATGAAATATAATTTACAGACTACTAGAACAATGTAAAGGAGAACAGATATGCAAAGAGATATTTTTAAAAAGGTTATATACTTAAATAAACCTGATTACGATTATATATTTAAATGGGAATATCAACAGAACCAAGTCATTAAAGGTTATCCTAAAAAGACTAGAGGTACATGTGTGCAAGGAGTAATGAAAAATGAAACTTGTTATCATGTAGTCTTAAACGAATATGATCTAGCGTTTATTAAAGATATGGCCAAAGCTACTAAAACATATAGTAGAGACGGTAAATCTATATATTTAAATAAAGTACTGGAATATTTCTTTCCATGTGAAAAGATATATATAGATAGGCGTGCATGTTTTTATCCGGTTACTACTATATATGATTGTGATAAATATAATATAACAGAAGGTAATACATCAGATGTCTATAAAGGATCTACATATGAATTTGATATGTGGATGATGGATACATGGGTAGAATGTCCTAAGAATAAAAAAGAAAGAGAAACCATAGAAGCTGAAGAAAAACGCAAGAGTATAGAAAAGGTTAATACTGTATTATTAAAAGATAGTGTAGTAGCAGCCTTAAAAGAAGCTGGAATAGAAACTGCTTTTATACCTAGTAATAATTCAATGTATGGTGATCGTGCTTATCTTAGAGTAGCAGATAGAAAGAACTGGAATGCCTTAGTCATGACAGCTATTAATCACTATATAAATGAAATAGCTAAAGATTATGACTTTGAAGTAGCAGTACCAACAGACAAAAGAAAAATTAAAAGTACATCTAAGTTAAACGAATACACACCAATATTCTTTTTAGATAGTATTAAAATAACAAACAACTAAAGGAGTAAACAATGGCAACTTGTACAATGTATAAAATCGTAATGAATGGAGTATTATTACCAGATATATACTTCTCATGGGATGCGGCTAGTTCTGCGTTCGATGCATTAAAAGAAAGTTCTGGTGCTAGTGTAGGTCGTATTGTAGTATGGGACGATCAGACTGGTGAATATAATTAGAAATTTTTTGCTTTACTTTTATAATTTATTCGTTATAATAGTATTGTAAAAAATGGGATATATGCGCATAGTAATTAATTTTGGGTAAAACTTTACATCCTTTCGCATATATCTCTTTACTGCTTAACCCTGCGTTTTTCTCTCTCCTTTCCTTCCTTCGCGGGGTTAAGTAGCTGTACCCATTCTCCCTCGTCACAAAAAAACTTCCAATTTAATTATTTTTTTGCGCTGGTTATATATTTTATATGTTCTATTAATTGGACTGAGATAATATCAATAGATTCCAAAAGTCCAGGCAACTGTACGGATTGATCCTTCTCGGGGCTTGCGAACAACCTGATAACCTGGTGGAAAGAAGTATTTATTCTTTCAACTATATATAAAGGATATGACAATTTATATATAGAAGTTTTTATTCTTATTAATACATATCTATTATAAGAATTAACCTAGTAATCGTTTCTAGCTGATCATAGTGAAGAGTAATCTATGAGGAAATATACAGCAGAATTAGAAATATACAGACAGTAATGGAAGTATAAAGTATAAAGAAGATGTAAATAAATATTTCTTTCCGGAAGGAGTTTGGACCAAGCCCCTTGAAATTTAATAAACTATACAATTTAAATAGATTATTATAATTGGAAAAATACTTTAAGATACTCTATTTAAATATACATTCTAATATATGAATCTATTAAAAAGTAGGTTCGTCATTTTCTGATTACATTTTGTTGGCCTTTCCCCTTCTAGACAAAACTAGAGGGGGTTTTTTTATTTTATAGTTCTATATATACAAATACAAAGAGGAATGTATATGTCACCATTTCAAGAATATTTAAATAAAGCTAAAGAAGTTCGTGAAGACTATGCAATTCAAATAGCTAATAATCCAGAACAGAAAGATGCGCTGGAAAAGGAATTAAAAGAATTATTAGCTAAATTATTAGATGAATGCGAAAAGAAAGAACTTGAAGCTATTAAAAGAGTATAAACAGAAATTTATTGTTTTACTTTTATTAAATATATATTATAATAGATAATGTTTGGATGCTTGATGATTAGGTCAAGTATTGTATATAGATAAGTTACTTCTTTTTCTTATTTATATACACCAGAGATATATAGAGACTCCTTTCGTGTTATGTTCTAGTCTTTTTTTTCTCCTCCTACATTGATGTTGAACATTAAAAACTCTATATATCTCTACCCCTTGTTTATGCGTAAATAAAAACCCCCATCTAACAAGACAGGGGTTTTATTTTTTATATTACTAATCTAATAATTACGCTTTTTGAGCTTCATTAAAGTTAGCAATAGCACCTTTAACCAAGTATTCTGGCTTATTGATGAACAAGTCATAGAAACTTAATGCACCTTTGTGGTTTCTTAAGTTTGGAGCTTGGAATGTTGGTGTGAAGTATAAAGGAACCCATTCAGCTAAGATAATTGCAGAATCACCTAATTGGAAGCCTTTGAAACCAAATACAACTTGATCTGGAGCCAAAGTCTTTGTATAAGGAACAGCAATAACTGAAATTGTACCATCACGCAATGTACCTGCTAAGTATGGTCCAATTGGTTTCTTTGCTTCTGGAGCAGCTTTAAAGCCTTCCATTTGTTCGATAACTACTAAACCTTGAGAAGCTGAACAAATGATAAAGTCAACAGTTCCACGACCAGCTACTTCTTGGATAATACCACGAGCAGAAGATACTGTTGTAGTATATGAAGAGTAACGCATTTGTAATGTTAAGTTTTCACCGTTAGCAGCACAATCGAATGTTAAGTCTTCATTCATTTTAGCAGCATCAGAAACAGCTTTAACTAATGCCAAGTCTCTTTCCCAACGAATTGTACCAGCAATTTGGTTACTGATCAATTCATCTGTATCAACTGCTAAGTGTGCATTCATAACCAAACCAGCAGCTACAGAATATGAACTCATTAATGGGTGTTCTTTAGCTAAAATTGGTTGATTAGGAATATCGAATTGAATCTTACGGATCAAGCTTTCATCATGTTCTGTATCATATGTAGCTTCAGCAACGAATTCTGTACCGTCTGCATACATTTCAGAATTAACTTTCAATGTTGCAACACCAGTAACTGCATCTAATTCACCTTTGATACCTTTACCAGCTACGATATATACACCACCTTCACCATTCAATTTTGTATCTGCACCATAGTCACGAGCTACTTCTTTACCTGCAACACGTACAATGAAAGAACCTGCACGAACAACTACTGTAACATCTTTACCATCTTTTTCTAAGATAGATGTTGGTGTCAATACTAATTCTTCAGCACCTGATTCCAAAGCTGCTGCAGCATATGAAATCAAACCTTCTGTAGAATATGTACCATCTGTTGCTTTTTCAAACACGATGTCACCAGCTTCTACGCCAGCTGCTGATTCACTGTAACGAGTTTTGATTGTGAAGATTTGACCTGATTGACGATCCAAAGCTTGAATGTCTGCAATGTAGTTTGCTACCATGCTAGGATAAAATACGTTAACGATATCAACTACTGCAGGAGTCAAAGTTGCAACGCCTGGAGATAACAATGTGTTAGCTTGTGCGTTGATAGCATCTTCGTGTAAGATATCTTTGCCATCAGTTTTCATTACATAGTCTGCTGTATTTTCCAATAATTGTACTAATGTAGCAGCTGCGTATTTAGCTTCTTTAGATTCTGATTCCAAGCCTTTAACTAAGTTAGGGCAACGAGTACCTAATGAAGATTCTGCTAAAACTTGAGCAGCGTGAGCGATACCTTTGTTCATTTTAACAGTGCGTTTAGCTTCTGTTAAGTTTGTTTTTTCGATTTGTTTTAATATAGACATTT
>JAILNW010000433.1 GCA_024691145.1 Lachnospiraceae bacterium | reverse complement strand
CAGATGATCATCAAAAATATTGCAATTAAGGTTATACTTTTTATCCCCTATTACAAGTTTTCCTTCCCTTATTCTGCCTGCATGTCTTCCAAGACATTCTCCAAGACAGGAATGGTCTTTTTCATATCCGTCTATATCATCAAATCCTAGCACTATATCCCTTTCTATGCCTTTATAATCCTTAATAAATATGTTTTTTATGGCACATCCATAATCTATGGCATGAACTCTCATACCATTCTTATTCTCTAATATATGCTCATATACACACTCATTATCACCTGTATATCCAAATAATTCCATACTACTTCCTCCTCCGTAATACACATTATAATATATTTTAACATAAATGGAATTTTTTTACTAGATTTTAGTTTTTTTTATTTACTTTTTTGTGATTTATTGATATAATTCCACTGTACGAACAATTTTTTTAAGAAAGGAAGTTATTTTTCATGGAAAATTTCAAAAAGTACTTCGCTGAATTTATCGGCACACTTGTTTTAGTTGTATTTGGCTGTGGTTCTGCAATCGCTGGCAATACAACTCTTGCAATTGCAATCGCATTTGGTCTTGTTATTGTAGCTATGGCTTATTCAATCGGTAACATTTCTGGATGTCACATCAATCCAGCAGTTTCAACTGCTATGTTCCTTTTAAAGAAGATGGATCTTAATGATTTCATATGGTATGTAGTTTCACAGTGTCTTGGAGCTATTGCCGGAGCAGGAATCCTTGCATTTATCTTCGGAACTAAAAACCCTAATGGTTTTGGAACTAATGGCATTAACGATTTAACTTATGCTCAGGCTTTTGTTGTTGAAGTAATTCTTACATTTGTTTTCTTAATGGCAATTGTTGGTGTAACTTCTAAGAAAGAGTATTCAAGAGTTGCAGGCTTAGTTATCGGACTTTCTTTAACACTTGTTCATATTCTTGGTATCAAGTTAACTGGTACAAGCGTTAACCCAGCAAGAAGTTTAGGACCAGCTCTTATTGCTGGTGGTGAAGCATTGAAGGAGTTATGGGTATTTATCGTTGCTCCTATTATTGGTTCTATCTTAGCCGCTTATACATATTCATTTCTTTCAGAAGATTCTGTTGAATATGAAGAAGACGATGATGACTATGATGACGATGATGATGACGACGATGATGACGACGATGACGATGATGATGAAGATGATGAATAATCACATTGTTTCTTGAAATCATATAAAGAAAAAGCAGTTACTTAACTGCTTTTTTTCTTTATATTACATTAAAGTTTTCAGTAAATATAATTTCTTTTACAAGAGCCACTGCTTCTCTTACATAAGCATTCACAAGGATTCTTGGTGGTGTCTTGCTTCCAGTTGCTGACACATTACTATATCCAGAACCCTTAGCAAGACATTTTGCCCTGTATATATGAAATCCATTGCTTACAATTAAAATATGTGCATCTTTTCCTGTTATCTTCTTACAGAATTCAATATTTTCTGTTGTAGTTGTTGATTTATCTTCTTGTATTATCCTGTCTTCATCTATACCATTACTAACAAGATATTCCTTCATTGCATAAGCTTCAGTTACATCTTCTCCTGTACCTTTTCCTCCTGATACTATAATCTTTAAATCAGGATGCTCATTAATATAGATGACTGCTTCATCAAGCCTCTCTTTAAGAGCCTTGCTTATAGTTGTTCCTTCAACTCTGGCACCGAGTATTATCATATATTCGATGTCTTCTTCATGTTCAATAGTTTTATTGGCATGATAAATAATCTTGGTTTCAAATATAATAAATATAATAAAAGCTGCAGCCATCAGGCCAATTACAGAAAAATTTACAACTTTATTTGATGTAAGTTTGTTCCATACAGGCTGTTTCATTAAGAAATACAGCCCTGTTAACATTATAGAAAGCATTGCCCAAATTACATGAAATCCTGTATAATTATGAATATATATTGCAACTAAAAAATAATATGCAACAAATATTAATGCAAAAATCAATAATAATTTATCCCACTTCATAATATTCCCCCATAAAGCATAAAAACTCTATATTGATGTTACTGTTCACGCATAAATTTCTGCGACTGCGTGGGAAAGTTAATCATTTTCCGACATATTTGCAAGTTTAGCCGCCTGATCTGCTGCAATCAGATTATCAAGCACTTCATATAAATCTCCATCAAGTATCTCAAGAAGTCTGTGGGAAGTAAACTTAATTCTATGGTCAGTTACTCGTCCCTGTGGAAAATTATATGTTCTTATCTTCTCTGATCTGTCGCCTGTACCCACCTGGCTTCTTCTTGCCTCTGCCTCTGCGCTGTGTGCCTTTTCAAGCTCTAATTCGTACAATTTGGAACGTAAAACCTTAAGGGCTTTATCTCTGTTCTTTAACTGTGACTTTTCATCCTGGCAGGAAATAACAATACCTGTAGGAATATGTGTAAGTCTTACAGCAGAGTCAGTTGTATTAACGCACTGTCCACCATTACCAGAAGCTCTGAATACATCAATCTTACAGTCATTCATATCTATATGAACATCAACCTCCTCAGCTTCAGGCATAATTGCAACTGTTGCTGTAGATGTATGTATTCTTCCACCAGACTCAGTAACAGGTATACGCTGTACACGATGAACACCACTCTCATACTTAAGCTTTGAATAAGCTCCCTGTCCATTTATCATAAATACAACTTCCTTGAAACCTCCAAGACCGTTCTCGTTCATATTCATCATATCAATCTTCCATCTGTTACGTTCTGCAAATCTTGTATACATTCTGAAAAGATCTGCAGCAAATAATGCAGCCTCGTCTCCGCCTGCACCACCACGAATTTCAACTACAACGTTCTTCTCATCATTAGGGTCCTTTGGAAGTAATAAAATCTTAAGTTCCTCCTCACATGAAGCAACCTTAGCCTTGCACTCTGCAAGTTCCTCTTTAGCAAGTTCCCTCATGTCTTCATCTGATTCTTCCTCAAGCATAAGCAGACTCTCTTCAATACCATCTTTAGCAGCCTTATATTCTTTGTATTTTTCAACAATAGGAGCAAGATCTGTCTGTTCCTTCATAAGAGCCCTGAATCTCTCCTGATTTGAAGTAACAGCTGAATCATTAAGTTCATCCAGTATTTCCTGAAATCTTATTAATATGTCCTCTAACTTATCAAACATCTTTAAATCCTCATTTCTTATCTTATACTTTTAATTCTTCCCATTACAACTCTGTCAAGCCCTGCAAAATCCCTTATAACTTTAATATCATAAAAATCCTCTTTCATAATATCTTTAACAGAATCTGCCTGGTCATAACCTATCTCAAATGCCATAACAGCATCTTCATTCATAAAAAATGGTGCACTTTTTATTATGCTGCCATAAAAAAACAGCCCATCTTCCTTGCCATCAAGAGCCATAAAAGGTTCATGTGACTTTACTTCCTCCATAAGTTCGTTAATTACAGATGTTCTAATATATGGAGGATTAGATACGATAACATCATATCTTTCGTTAATATTTTCAAATAAATCACTTTTTATGAAAGATACCTCTGTATCATTCATCTTCGCATTATATTCTGCAATCTTAAGGGCTCCTTCAGATATATCCACCCCGGTGACATCAGCATTACCTTTTAAAAGTTTTTTTAAACTTATAGCTATACAACCTGAACCGGTACACATATCAAGTATCTTCTTTTTATCAAGATCCAGTTTTAAAACTTCTTCAACCAGTATCTCTGTATCAAATCTAGGAATAAGAACATTCTCATCAACTTTAAAGGAAAGCCCCATAAATTCTGTACTTCCTGTTATATACTGTAATGGATAATGGGTACACCTTTTATCAATAAGTTCATAATATCTGTAAATTACAGTTTCTTCTGCCTCATTATTCATAATCATATAAAAAACTGCAGAATTAATATTCAGAACATGAAGAAGTAAAAGCCTTGCATCAACATCTGCCTCTTCAACACCATTAAGTGCAAGCCTTTTACTTCCTTCTTTTAATAATTCTCTAATAGTTGTCATCATCAAACATCCTGTCTAATGCATCTGTTACAGCATCGCCTTCTTCTCGATTATTTCCCATATAATTTCTCATATTGTCAGGCATATTATCCTGTTTATAACCGAAACCTCCATCATACTGTCTGTCGTAATTATCGTTGCCAAACTGTCTGTCATAATTATTATCTTCATAATAATCTTTTTCATTATAATCGTACTCAGGTTCATTATAATCCATATGCCGATAATCACGCTCATCATATCTCATCTGCTGATCATAATCTTCAGCATATTCTCTTCTGTCTGGCTGTCTTCGATAATCGTTATTATTCTTATTATAGAATCTTCCATCGTTATAATCATCATACATCATATCATCATAATGAGGTGGCTGTTCTTCATACTCCTCATATTCCTGATATGGTTCAGCAGGCTGATTATAATTATTATAATCACTCATTGCACGATTATTAATATCATTTATATCTATAACCTGGGTCTCATGTAAATCTCTGCTAAGGTCAATTACCTGTGTCTCATGTAAATCCTTTGCCAAATCAATTACCTGGGTAGTATCTACATTCTGATACATATCTGGCGTTATCTGTCCCTGCATCTGTGGCATTCCCTGCATACCCTGTGGCATGACCTGCATTGCCATAGGATCTGCATATCCATAAACTCCAGCCATATTCGGATCCATAGAAGGCTCCATATAGCTTTCATTAGTATACATTCCATTATCAACAAAGACTTCACCCTGCTGCATATTAAAATCGTCTGAATACATTACCATAGATGATGTGGCGTCATTCATAAACTCAACCTGAGCCACAAGTCCAACATTAGGATCATACGTTCCATAATCACCTGTATATATGCCCATTGACTCATAATATGCTCGCCAGTCAAAGACTTCATTAATAGCAGCTATAGCTATCTCAATCATCTCGTCTTTAGGTTTCTTTGTAATAAATCCCTGTAATATTCCTGTAGGAATATTAAGAAGATTCACAAGACCATTGCATCCATTTCTATATAGTCTTACAATCTCATAAATAAGTGCTGCCACAATAAATAGTAAGGAAACCTTAATTCCTACTACAACCCACACATTCTCATGTCTTACAAAGGACATAAGAATCGAACTGTAAAATAAAACTGTAAGTACAATCTTGTCATTATTACCTTTATTCTTATAAGAATATCTTCTTACATTGTCAAGACTTAAAACTTCACCTTTTTCAAGGCAGTTAAGTGTCATATTAGCTGCACCATGATACATAAACATCCTTCTCATATCCTTCTTCGTTGAAAGATATACAAGATATACAAAAAATATAATGGCCCTTGAAACAGCTTCTATGCCCATTCTTACAATAGGACGATTTCTAAAATACGTCTGCGCAAAATATTCTCCACCTTTATATGGCAAAATAATAAACAAACCTACGGACATTGCTACTGATAACAATACAACAATACCCATAAACATCTCATCGCCAGTTCTTCCAAAGAGTTTATTAAATAACTTTTCCATAGCAGTTGTTTTATTCTTGCTATGTTCTTCTCTATAATCTGAAGCACTTGTAATTGCTTTTATTCCCAAAAAAATCTCACCCAGAAAAGCTGAAATCCCCCTTAATAAAGGTATCTTGTCTCCTCTGTCGGAGCAATCTTCATGTATGAACCCAATCTCTTTATTCTCTTTCCTCATTGCAAGAACGTAGCGGTCATTATTTCGCATCATTACACCTTCAATTACACCTTGTCCTTTTACCTCTAATGGTTTCATAATGCTCACTTCCTTACCTTTTCTATAAAACTACGTTATTAATCTCAAACTTTCTTTTTCAACCTATTAAATCATTTGAAAAATAGGCTGAGATTAAAAAATCTCAACCTAGATTTTCACGAATCAATATTATGCCTGTTTTAAACCATACTTACGGTTAAACTTATCTATAGCACCTCTAGCTGCTGCTGCCTTCTGCTGTCCTGTATAGAATGGATGACACTTTGAACAAATTTCTACGTGGATGCTCTCCTTAGTAGAACCTGTTGTAAATGTATTACCACAGTTACATTCAACTACCGCCTGATAATAATTTGGATGTATTCCGTCTTTCATGTTCTCACCTCTTTACAAGTTAATCGTATAATTATAGTTTCAACACGAAACTAAAGATTAGCAAATAATATACTAAACTCATTAAACAACTATCACATTATAACATATGGAAATATAAAATGCAATAGCATGAGCCTAAAAAAATTATACGAGTCTTGTTTTCTTTATTACATGTATAAATTCCTGATTAGATTTTGTTTTAACAAATAAGTCTATAATTCTTTCGAGAGCCTCTTCTGATTTCATTCCGCTTAATGCTTTTCTCAAAATATTGGCAGCATCTGCTTCTTCTTTTGAAAGTAATAAGTCATCTCTTCTTGTACTTGATTTTGCAAGATCAATTGCAGGAAAAATTCTCTTTTCAGATAAAGCTCTGTCAAGTACAAGTTCCATGTTACCTGTTCCTTTAAATTCCTCAAATACAACGTCGTCCATACGGCTTCCTGTATCAACCAGTGCAGTTGCCAGAATTGTAAGGCTTCCGCCTTCTCTCATATTACGTGCTGCGCCAAAGAACTTCTTAGGCATATGTAAAGCTGCGGGATCAAGACCACCTGAAAGTGTTCGTCCACTTGGCTGAACTGTAAGGTTATATGCTCTTGCAAGTCTTGTAATACTGTCAAGAAGAATAACAACATCCATCTTATGCTCAACAAGTCTCTTTCCTCTCTCTATAACCATCTCTGAAACTCTTCTGTGATTTTCAGGAAGTTCATCAAATGTAGAGTAAATTACTTCAACATTATTTCCTTCTATGGATTCTTTTATATCTGTTACTTCCTCTGGTCTTTCATCAATAAGAAGAATTATAAGTTTCTTCTCTGGATAATTCTGAGTAATTGACTTTGCCACCTGCTTAAGTAATGTTGTTTTACCAGCCTTAGGAGGTGATACTATCATACCTCTCTGTCCAGTACCAACTGGTGATACAATGTCAACCATTCTCATTGCATGATTACATCCAGGTCTTTCAAGTCTTATTCTTCTGTCTGGAAAAATAGGTGTAAGTTCTTCAAACTTAGGTCTCTGCTGCGCAAGAAGCGGAGAAAAACCATTAATTGATTTTATAAATAATAATGCACTGAACTTTTCATTTTGTAATCTTACTTTTGTATTTCCTACTATTATATCACCTGTTTTAAGATTAAATCTTCTTATCTGAGAAGGTGAAACATATACATCGTTCTCGCCTGGAAGGTAATTATCACATCTTATAAATCCATATCCGTCTGAAAGTACTTCAAGAATACCTGTCTTGGTTTCTCCACTGTCATATTCATGAATATTATCAAGTGTTACACCCTTTGTATCAAATACCACACCTTGGTATTCTCCTGATGGTCTTGGTTTTGGTGCCTCAGTCTTATCAGGATTCTCCTGTTCTCTAGGCACAAATTCCCTCTGAGTATATTCTTTCTGAGGATGTTCTCTTTGAGCATATTCTTTTTTATAATATTCCTGTCTGTTCTGTGGTTTATTTTTATTATAATCAGAATTATATTTGTTATTTTTGTAATTATCCTGAGTTCTTCTTACAGGTTTTGCTTCCTCATCTGAATTTTTATTTTTTAATTCTTCTTCATTACCTTTATTTTTTTGTATATCATTTTTATTATCTGTTTCTTCTGATATTTTTTCTTTTTTCTCTGCCGAAGGCTCCTCTTTATCTTCTTTATTTTCCTTAATGATTTTTTTAGTGTCTTTTTTTGTTTCTTTCTTAATTTCTTTCTTTTCTTCTTTAATTTCTTCTATATTATCAGATTTTTTTACTCTTGTTTTTCTTGTTTTCTTAACTTCAGAATCATCTTCAGATTTTTTTTCTATATTCTTATTATCATCAATGTCATGCTGTTCTTTTTCTTTCTTTTCCTGTCCTTTTGCACGTAGTTCTTCAAGTTTAATATCAACGGATTCCAATAAATTAATAAGTTCCTTTTTTCTGAGACTGGAAACTTTCAATCCGCGTTCTTTTGCTATGCCTCTAAGTTCAACTAAAGACATGTCGTTATAATTCGTTGCCATGCAAACTCTCCTCTTCATCAATTTGTGTTATTTCTGGGTTATTAAGATTTATGTAGCCTATGCCACAAGTCCTAGACACTCATTAAGAAACTACTTTTTTATTTTACACTATTTTTCAATATTTGTAAATATATTTTTTTATAAAAGCAAAACGTTACTATTCACATATCAGTGAATAGTAACATTAGTTCTAAACATACTGTTGTGTATACTTTCTATAATCCGTAAGTCTTCCCTCATATATCTTATCAAGTTTTTCACATTTTCTTATATCTATAGGTCTTACCATCTCACTGCGTTTGTCAAAAAGATTCTCTCCTGATTTTTCAAGAGTATATGCTACAAACTGTGAACAAAAATATTTATAAGCTGATTTTCTTGGTTTATGAAGTATCTGGTAAAATACTCCAAGATAACTGTATGTATACTGATCCGCATTTTCTTTAAATTTTTCTATCTCATTTTTTATAATCTCATACTGTGAAGCTGTTATCTCATGTCTGTAAACACAGCACATAGTATCTTTGTAAACGCCAAAAACACCCTTATCAATCTCTTCTTTTATAAATCCCGCCGTAAATGGATTATGTATTCTTCTTCTTGCGAAGCTATACATCTCCTTTAACTCTGGATCCAGTGCAATAGAAGCATGTGAATAAGGTTCCCTTGTATATAATTTAATGAGTCTAGACGCACCTGTTCCCGTAAGTGAGAGTACAATATATATAGACTTCATTTCTTCATTAGTATTTATAATATTATCCTCTTTATCCATTCTCTTATTACTCATTACAATATCTTCCCTTCCTAATAGGCT
>JAILNW010000406.1 GCA_024691145.1 Lachnospiraceae bacterium | reverse complement strand
AAATTAGGATTGAAGGTGAGGACTATTTCTCATATGGATTTTTTTAAGCATTCAAAAAGTATAAAAAGTATTAGAGTTAATTTGTTGATTACCATTGTGTGTATGGGTGTAATTCCTATCGTTGTTTTATTAATAGCGATGTTGTCAATATATAATATAAGTGCCAGAGAAAGTAAGGCGAGAGAAGTTAAAAATTATGCTAATATTGCAGCGGATATGCTTTCTGACATGGCATCTGTTTCAGATACAGATTTTTTAGAAAATAATGATACTGCATCAAACGGGCTCATGAATAAGGATTTGTCTGCAATGGATATAATTGCGGATGTTTATGGAGGCCGTGTTATTGTTGTTGATGCAAATCTCGTTATGATTAAGGATACTAATATTAAAGTTGTAGATTCCACTATTTCTACTATTAACTATAACATATCTAGAGATGTTAATGATTGTATTAAGGATGATAAGCAGATTTTAGCTGACAGGGATGATTTATATACAGAACTTATAACTCCTGTTCACGATGCTAATAATAAGGTTATAGGTGCTGTTGTTCTTGGATATTCAAACAAGAATATTTCCAGCATGTATGATGTGTTAAAGAACAAGTTCTTAATAATAATTACAATAGTTATTATTATTGTAATACTTGCAGGAATACATTATTCATCTAAGATTTCATCTTCTTTTAAGAAAATTACAAAATCAATAGATGAAGTAAATGAAGGTTTTCTTGATGCCATTGAGCCTGTTAATGATTTTGCTGAGACAAAAGATTTGTCTGAGGCCTTTAACTCTATGCTTGAAAGAATTCAAAGCCTTGAGAATTCCAGACAGGAGTTTGTATCAAATGTGTCTCATGAGTTAAAGACACCAATTACATCCATGAAGGTACTTGCAGATTCACTTATTTCACAGGAAAATATTCCTGCTGAACTTTACAGGGAGTTCATGGTTGACATAACTGATGAACTTGAAAGAGAGAATAAGATAATTACAGATCTTCTTGCGCTTGTTAAGTTAGACAAGACGGCAAGTGATCTTAATATAGCAAATATTAATATTAATGAACTATTAGAGATGATACTTAAACGAGTTCGACCTATTGCCAGCAAACGTAATATCGAGATAACTTATGAAAGTTTAAGAGATGTTACGGCGGATGTGGATGAAGTTAAACTTTCACTTGCATTTTCTAACTTAATTGAGAATGCTGTTAAGTATAACTATGAAAATGGATGGATAAGGGTAACCCTAAATGCAGATCATAAGTATTTTTATGTAAGAGTAGCAGACTCAGGTGTTGGCATTCCTAAGGACTGTCAGGAAAAGATTTTTGACAGATTTTACAGAGTTGATAAGGCACGTTCAAGAGATACTGGTGGAACCGGACTGGGACTTGCTATAACAAAAAGTGTAATTATACTTCATAAAGGTGCAATTAGAGTTGTAAGTGAAGAGAAGAAGGGAACAACATTTACAATTAGAATTCCAATAACTTTTGTTAAACAAGAGGAAAATGAAGAGGAGATAGAGCAGTAAGATCATTAGCTTTGAGGTGAGACTATGAGGGAGAAAATATTAAAATTACTGATTATTCTTATGTTTGTATTGGTTTTATGGGGATGTAAAGAAACTAAAGAAGATTCTGAAGATATAAGTGAAAATAGTGATTATTATATTTACTATGTTAATAGTGACTGTACAAAAATATTAAGAAAAAGCTATAAAGTTTCCAGTGTCGGAACCATGGACTGTATAAACGAACTCATAAATGAACTGAGAAATTGTAATTATAAAGATGCCGCAGATTCAACTCTGCCTAAAGGAATTGTAAAAATTGATATAAAGGGCGAGATTTTAATACTTGATTTTGATGAACATTATGAAAAAATAAGTGGGGTCGAAGAAGTATTAAAAAGAGGTGCAGTTGTTAAAACACTGTGTCAGGTTCCTGCAATTAAATTTGTACAATTTAGTGTAAACGGCAGAGGACTTACTGTTAATAACACTCCCGTTGGAAATATGTCACCAGACTCCTTTATTGATAATATTGGAAAAGATGCAGATTATATATCTGAAGAAGAAATGGGAATATATTATACTGATGCATCTGGAAGCAAGTTAAAAAAAGATAATGTTGTTATTAAAACAGATGGTACTAAATCAAAGGAAGAACTGGCAATTGAATGTTTACTTAAAAGTCCGGATAAGATTGGATATTATTCTGTGTTTAATGATAATGTAAAACTTAACAGTGTTATAATAAATGATAAGAAATGTTATGTTGACTTTAATGAAGCATTTTTGAATAAAAAAAGCGGAGTTTCTGCAGAAGCAACAATTTATTCAATAGTAAATACACTTTGTGATACACCGTCAGTTAATCAGGTAGTGATTACTGTTAATGGAGAAAGAATTGAATATTATAACGGAAGTTTTAAAATGAACAGATTTTTTGAAAAGAATTATGAAATAAATGAAGAAAGAGAGTGATATGTTTAATGGTGAAGAGACCGGTAATATATGTTCTTATGGCATACATTACAGGAGTTCTGCTTCCAAAGAATATTTTATATGATTTTCTGATATTTATGATGCTTATTATTTTAAGCTATTATGTTTATCAAAAAGCAACACATAGAAGTTGTTATATATTTATAATGCCTCTTATGTTTGTGCTTGGTTTTGCAAATGCAAATTATAATATGTCAGAAAATTATAAACATTGTGAATCTGTAAACGAAGGGGATTGTATTATAAAAGGTAGAATTGATTCTTATAGTTTCAAAGAAAATTCTATAGCAATTATTATAAAAGATTCAGATTTAAAAGAAAATATAATTGTATATGCTGATAAAAATAAAGACCTTAACTTTGAACCAGGTGACTACCTTAAAGTTAATGGTTCTTTAAGTGCGTTTAAACACTCAAATAATCCTGGACAGTTTGATGAGTATAATTATTATGTGTCACAGCAGCATATATATGGCAGAATGTATGCAGAAGAAATAGAAGTTATAAAATACACAAAATGGTATGATTTAAAGTATAGTATTAAACGAAAACTGTATAAATTAAAATATACATCATTAGAGATAATACAAAATGTATATAAAGAAAATGCACCAATAGTAAGTGCCATGATTCTTGGAGAAAAGTCTTTGATAGATAAAGATATAAAGGAGTTGTATATGAAGAATGGAATAATGCATGTACTTGCAATTTCTGGTCTGCACATATCCATAATAGGATACTCCTTATATAATTTTATGCTGAAAAAGGGCATAAACCTTTATTATGCATCTGGTATTTCGATTTTGATTATTATTTTATATGGCATGATGACTGATTTTAGTATTTCAACCAGCAGGGCGGTGGTTATGATGATAACCTTTATTATTGCAAGGTGTATTGGAAAAACCTATGACATGATAAATATATTATGTATAAGTGCTTTATTTATGCTTATGAGGAATCCTTTAAGTTTATATTCTTCAGGATTTTTGATGTCCTATATGTCGGTTCTTTCTGCGGCTACAGTTACACCACTATTTGAACTGTATCTGATAAAACAAAAAGGACAGTTTAGTAAAATATCTGATCATATAAGAATAGCATTGTTAACGGGAATAAGCATAAGCATTTTGGGACTTCCTGTAATATTGTCCTGTTATTATGAAGTATCACTTTTGTCATATGTATTAAACTGTATAATAATACCTTTAATGGCATTAATAGTTGGAATGTCAGTAGTTACATTAATTGCAGGTTTACTTATAATAGGATTTAATGTAATTACAGGACTTTCAATAACAATTACACCATGTTATCTCTGTGGAGGCTGTGTTTATTATTTGCTTAAAATGATAGAATATATTTTAAGATTGGCTGATAAATTAAGTTTTTTAAGAATAACAACAGGTAAACCTTTAAAAATATTTATAATTATATATTATTTATTTGTATTTGCATTTATAATAACAGGATATTTTAAATCAAGAAAATCACTATATATTTGCAAGGAATATCCATATAAAAGGGTTATAATGGTATATAAATATATTAGAGAGCTTAAAATTAATCCTGCAATATGGCTTCTAG
>JAILNW010000299.1 GCA_024691145.1 Lachnospiraceae bacterium | reverse complement strand
ATATTATAGTTTCTGGTATTTGCACATCATGTCATAGTGACTTATTGTTTTCACACAGAGTAACTAATGGCAAAAGAGGAAATCTGATGGCAGTTATGGAAATTATCTAAAAAATAAGTTACTATTCACATTTAGTATAATATGGATACAGCATACATGCGTGCATGTTAGGCTGTAAGACATATGATTGGGGGAATCAATATGAGTAAACCGATAGTGGCTGTAGTTGGTCGCCCTAATGTAGGAAAGTCTACATTGTTCAACATGCTTGCAGGTGAAAGAATATCCATTGTAAAGGATTATCCAGGAGTAACAAGAGACAGAATTTATGCAGATGTTGAGTGGCTGAATTATAAGTTTACTATGATAGATACAGGCGGAATTGAGCCTGAATCGGATGATATTTTGCTGAAATATATGAGAAATCAGGCTGAAACAGCAATTGAAACAGCGGATGTTATTATATTTTTAACAGATGTAAGACAAGGCGTTGTTGATGCTGATTTTAAGGTTGCTGACATGCTTAGAAAGTCGCATAAAAAGGTGGTTCTTGCTGTTAATAAAGTAGATAACTTTGACAAATTCCTTGTGGATACATATGAATTTTACAATCTTGGAATAGGGGAACCATATCCTATATCATCATTATCAAAACTCGGTCTGGGAGATATGCTTGATAAGGTTGTATCATACTTTGATACACAGGATGAGAATGATACAGAAGATGACAGACCAAGAATAGCAGTAGTTGGAAAACCTAATGTTGGAAAGTCATCAATTATTAATAAACTTTTAGGTGAGGACAGATGTATAGTATCAGATATAGCTGGTACAACAAGAGATGCAATAGATACAGCAGTTACATTTAATAAAAAAGAGTATGTATTTATAGATACCGCAGGTCTTAGACGTAAGAATAAGATTAAAGAAGAGATTGAAAGATTCAGTATTATAAGAACTGTAACAGCTGTTGAAAGATGTGATGTTGCTATACTTGTAATAGATGCTACTGAAGGTGTTACAGAGCAGGATGCAAAGATTGCAGGTATTGCCCATGAAAGAGGTAAAGGTATTATAATAGCTGTAAACAAGTGGGACGCAATAGAGAAAGATGATAAGACGATATACAGATTTACAGAAAAGATTAGAAGTACTTTATCATTTATGCCTTATGCTGAGATATTATTTGTGTCAGCTTTGACAGGTCAGAGACTTAATAAAATGTTCGAATTAATCGATGTAGTTATAGAGAATAATTCAATGAGAATTGCAACTGGTGTGCTTAATGAAATTATTACTGAAGCTACAGCTTTAAAACAGCCACCTTCAGATAAAGGAAAACGTCTTAAGATTTTTTATACTACACAGGCAGCAGTTAAGCCGCCAACATTTGTTTTATTTGTAAATGATAAAGAGTTAATGCATTTTTCTTATACAAGATATCTTGAGAATAAGATTCGAGAAGCATTTGGCTTTAAGGGAACTTCTTTGAAGTTTATAGTTAGAGAAAGGAAGGAACAGTAACATGTTAGAGGATATCATAAAGTGTTTATTGGTAGGATATCTTTTCGGTTGTATATCAACGTCATATTTAATAGGTAAACTCTATAATATTGATATAAGGGAGCATGGAAGCGGTAATGCAGGAACTACTAATACCATGAGAGTGCTAGGAAAGAAAGCAGGGATTATGGTTTACCTTGGTGACTGTATAAAGTGTGCTATTGCTATACTTATTATGATAAGTGTATTAGGAAAAAAATATGAATCATTGCCAAATGCAACTGATATGGTACAATTAATTAAACTTGTAACAGGATTTGGAGCTGTTCTTGGACATAATTATCCTTTCTGGCTTAAATTTAAAGGTGGAAAGGGAATAGCAGTTACATCGGCAGTTATAATTATATTCTGTCTGCCTGCTGACTGGTATGTTCCTATTATCTGTATTATTGCATTCACAGGTATATTCCGCACAACAAGATATGTTTCACTTGGATCATTAACAGTTATTACAATGTTTTTACTTTATGTTGCAATAGCTTATACAGGCAGTGAAGTATATGGAAAGTTATTGTTCTTTACATTTTTATTTACTGCTTCAGGTTTTTACACTCATAAGTCTAACATTAAGAGGCTTATGAATGGTACTGAGAATAAACTTGAAAAAGTGAGTGATAAAAAAATGCCAGTTAATAATAATATAAATGAAAACAACATGAACAATAACGTGAATAACAATATGCAAAATAACAACATGAATAATATGTATAATAATAACAATAATAATAGACCTAATTGGTAAAAAATGACAGGAGGTAATTGTATGAAAATAGGTGTTTTAGGTGCAGGAAGCTGGGGTACAGCACTTGCTATATTATTAGGTAACAAAGGATATGATGTAGATTTATGGTCTGCAGTTGAAAGCGAGCTTGAGATTTTAAGTACAAAAAGAGAACATATTGAAAGATTGCCAGGAGTTAAACTTCCAGATACTATAAGTATTGAAAGAAGTATGGAAAAAACTTGTAAGGATAAGGATTTGATTGTGTTTGCAGTTGCATCTCCTTATGTAAGAGTTACAGCAAAGAATGCAAAGAACTTTATTAAAGATGGTCAGATTATAGTTAATGTGGCTAAGGGCATTGAGGATATAACTTATAATACTTTATCAATGGTAATTGAAGATGAAATTCCACAGGCAGTAGTTACAGTATTATCTGGACCAAGCCATGCAGAGGAAGTAAGCAGAAATATTCCAACTACATGTGTTGTAGGTGCTAAGAAGGAAGAAGTAGCTTTATATGTTCAGGATATATTTATGTGTGATAACTTTAGAGTATATACAAGCCCTGATATAATGGGTATCGAGATTGGTGCATCTCTAAAGAATGTTATAGCACTTGCCGCAGGTATTGTTGATGGTCTTGGATATGGAGATAATACTAAGGCAGCTCTTATTACAAGAGGTATAGCTGAGATTTCACGTCTTGGTATAAAGATGGGCGGAAAACTTGAGACATTTATGGGATTGTCAGGAATAGGTGATCTTATAGTTACATGTACAAGTAATCATAGCCGTAACCATAATGCAGGTTATTACATGGGACAGGGAATGTCTTATGAAGATGCTATGAAAGAAGTTAAACAGGTTGTTGAGGGTGTATATTCAGCCAAGGCAGCAAAGGGATTAGCTGAAAAATATGAAGTAAGCATGCCTATTGTAGAACAGATTAATAAAGTTTTATTTGAAAACAAATCTGCAGCTGATGCATTAAAGGAATTACTTACAAGAGGTAAATCTGCAGAATATAAAACTTTGGAATGGTAAAAATATACTATGATTAGTAAATTTTTTGATAAAAAGAATTTAAAATTGTTTGCTTTCATACCAGCAATTATAATGATGGTTATTATATGGGGGTTTTCTGGCTCAGATGCTAATGATTCTGGAAAGTTAAGCCTTGAAGTGACCAAAAGGATTGTTGATATTGGAAATAAGGTTTTTAAACATGGTACATTAACAACAGAGGAAAAAGATGCTTTAGTCAGCAAATTACATACGCCTGTAAGAAAATGTGCTCACATGACAGAATATGCATTGCTTGCGATATGTATATTTTTGCCACTGACATTATATATTAAGGAATATAGCAAGGTTTTTAATGCTACTGTGATGTTTTGTGTGTTTTATGCATCTACTGATGAATTTCATCAGATATTTGTTGAAGGCAGAGCAGGAAGACTGACTGATGTGATGATTGATTCGGTAGGTATATTGCTGGCTTCTATAATATTACTGTTTATATTAAATAAGAAAAAAAATAAAATTACACTATAATAAATTTGTAATAAATGCCGATATGTATATTGATGTGGTATTTATATAACCTTTATGTCATGGTTTAAGGATTAAAAAGAAAAAAAGGTCGAAAAATCAGATTTTTTTGGAAAAATATGTTGACAAATAGGAAAAATATGGGTATTATAGTTAGTGAAATAATATTTTTAACGGAGGTAA
>JAILNW010000380.1 GCA_024691145.1 Lachnospiraceae bacterium | reverse complement strand
ATTATATGTGGATATGTATAAATAAGGTGGAATAAATATACAGAGGATGGTAGAGTATGAAATTAAAAAAACTTGTAGCCAAATTGGTTTTTGGACCTAAGGCAAGTCCTGAAGCATATGCGAAGTACTTGCCTTAGGTCCAAAAACCAATTTGGCTACAAGTTTTTTTAATTTCATACTCTACCATCCTCTGTATATTTATTCCACCTTATTTATACATATCCACATATAATAATAATATATTATTTTTATTATAGTTTCAATACAAATATTTATAAATAATTAAAATATTTTACACGAATAGCAACCAAACATAGTGCATACGTTAAATACACACTATGTTTGGTTACTTTAACTGTTTCTTGATTTTATTATTCTAATTTGTATATTTATTCTTAAATATTTCATAAAGTGAATCATTTCTTACGCACCAGTTACTTGAGCTCGAATATTCTGAATATAATCCCGGCTTATACTCATGGAATGATCCGCTTATTCCCTGTTCTTTCATTATATCAAGCATGTCACTTACCCACTGACAGCCACCATATTCAAATGTTGCAACAAAAGCTCCGTATTCTCCCATATACATTGGCACATTATGATTTTCCATAAACTTAGTATATAATTTCACTTTACTTTCAAGATAACTCTTATCAATAACATCTACCTGCTCAGCCTTAACAAATGATAAAGTAGGTGTTATATCTGCTGTATTAGTTGCCCCATCAACCTTTACATATGCTGATATTTTATAGGAATATCCTTCTTTTAATGCAAAGTGCTTATATGAATTACTATTTGAAATAGTATACTCACCAGTAGTATTCTTTAAAACTATACATCCTGAGTTATTAATACCTCCATTTTCTGAATAAGCTACTTCACCAGGCAAACCATCAAATAAAGAAGGTATTACATAGTAATCATCATATTTATCACAATTATAATTCTTAGCTGTAGCAATATAGTCGCCATTCTCATCGTAAACAGTAACAACTATGTTGTCAAAGTATGCTGTTGAACCTTTTCCCATGTTACTTGCTCTTAATGTTGCATAGGCTGCATTTGCATAATTTAAATCTTCTGCTTTATATATTGGACTTTCAACATACTGCCACTCAGTCCTGCTATTATTCAAATTAGAATTATAATAAATATTTGTAACCCATGAAGGATTGCACACATCAACTTCACTATAATTTGGATAAGATGTGGAACCAACTGCATATTCACTGTTAGTTGCCATATGAGTAAATTCAATTGGATAATAAAAATGATACTCTACAGCAAAATTATCATCTTTTATTTCAAACAAAGCATCTGAATACTCAAAAATCTGAGGTTCCCATGTATCCATGTCTATAATCATTGTTGTTGGTTCAACAAATAATATATGGTTTTTATCAACAGTTCTTATGGTATCGGCTAATTCCTGTGCATAATTCTCCCAATTAGCCATACTAGACTGAATGCTTCCTGTATATGCAACTCTTGGCTCATTTAATAAACCATATCCAATAACTGCTGCTGAATCCTTATATCTATTGGCAAGGAACTTCCACATGGCTTTTAATCTGTTTCTGTTTTCTGCTGCATTATTTCCAGTAAACAAAAACAATGAACCTTGAGGTATATCCCATGAATCTACATCCTTTGAGCCCTGTGGAATATGCATATTAAATAATATCTTTATTCCATACTTTTCAGCCCATGCCACATTCTGATCAAGCCAGTCAAGACCTGACTGTTTATAAACATAAGGATTGCTATCATCCTCTAACAATGCATAATTTAAATAATATCTTATAGTGTTAAATCCAGCCTCTGCCAGTTCCTTGTACGAATTCTCGTCATTATACCATGTCTGTGGAGTAGTTGGATTATACCACATATAATTACCAAAATTCATGCCTTTCATGATAAATTCATTATCATTTTCATCATAATATTTAGTTCCTTTTGTATATATGAATTTTTTATTTGTCTGTGGAGTCTGTGTAACAATAGGCATTTCTGTAGGTTTAATTGTTGGCTGTGGTGTAGGTTCGGGTTCATTAGTAATAACTTTTCCTAAAACATACCATCTCCCACCACTATAAATAAGTCTATTCCATTCTATATACTGATTACTGTTAAGATATTTGCTTGTTGAAGGTACTGTATAAAGATAATTGCTCACATTTGTTCCAGAAATATTTGTTGGATTTTTTACATAACCACTGCCTATATAGTCATAATAATAATTTAATCTCGATTTTAGATTAGAAGTAGTAATAGTAACATCAGATTCTGTAATATAATACTTAGCCGTTGCATATCTGTTCCTAGAAGCAGCATCAGCCCGTAATATAGGAACAGATGTACATATTATTGCAAATGCAAGAAAAAATGAAACAATAAACTTAATCTTAGAATTTTTGTGATAATAATTTTTCATAATAATGCCTCCTTTTATACAATCAAGAAACTGTTTAGGAGTCATATGTTTAAAGAACGTAAGTATATTATTTTCAATAAAATAAGCCTTCGTTATAGAAAACGAAAGCTACAGAATAGAAAATCGGTAACTGGCTGTCGTAGTTTACTAACCTTAGACCCATAGCTTTGCGTCCTACCCTTTCAGATAGTTTGCCTTTTCGTTCTAACACTATATGACTATGAAATAATCAATACCATAAATAGAAATATATTAAAATGTCAAAATCTTCAAGAATTACTCTAAATCAGATATTGTTCTTATAATAATAATTTACCATAATTTGTATATTTTTTCCATAGGCCTTAGGTCTCATATTTTTCATCTTTTATATAAAAAACTCTCAGCATTTTCAGGCTGAGAGTCTTTATATTATTTATTTTTAATTGTCTTAAATAAATGAATAAGTTCTTTTCTTTTTATATACGCAACTACTGCCAATGTAAGAACCAAAACATATCTTACTACAGTATATGGATATATTCTTGTCAAAAGAATGTTGAACGTTATTATTATAAGTGAATAACGTACTATAAAAGATATATTAAATACACTCTCTTTTTCACATCTTCTCATATTAATGTAATGAAGAATTGTTTGTATTACATATCCAAATAAAGTAGTATATGCTGCAACCACAAAACCAAACTTTGGTATAAGCAAGAAATTAAGCCCTATATTTACTGTTGCTGCTACTATTGTTGATATCATAGCAAATACAGTACTTTTATGGTAGAACTCTACATTTGAAAACATATAATATATTGATTCCAAAAACAGTCCCATAGTCAATGGAGGTATGGCATACACAGCATCATAATATCCCTTTGATGCTATAATCTTAACAGCCTCTGGTGCCACAAGTGATACACATGTACAAAGTCCACCTGTAAGAAGTACTATTAAGGTCGTTACCTTTTTTATATCACTATATTTTTTCTTTTCCAAACATTCATAAGTCCAAGGTATAAGCGTAGCATTTATTGCATTCCATATAACAATCAAAATTGAGTTAAACTTACATGCTATTTCATATATACCTGTTGCACTAGAATCAATAAGTTTTGTTATTATTACCTTATCTGAACCATCTAACAGATACAAAGACAGATAATGAGGTATTAAAGGTATTGTAAATTTCAATGAATACCACCAATATTTTACCTTTAACTTAAATTTTGCCTTTGTAACTATGTAAATATACAATGTAACCAACACAGGACAAATAACAGCAAAATTAGTTATTACTTTCGCTTCAGCTTTATTTCCCTTAGTTGTTAAAACTGCTATTACGGAACATATGCTCATCATTACTGATGTTGATATAGTTATAGTAGCAGAAGCTTTGTACTTATACTCAAATCTCTGACGAATTGTCCAAAAATATAAGGCTGGATATAAAAGCAATGCTATTATCATCAACATAATAAGTTTATCAGATAATTTCAATGCACTTCTTACCCACGCTGGATTTATAACATAAATCAGTGAACATAATAAAGTTGCAATATTTGATAATACTAACAATGAAAAAGTAAACACATCTCTATCATTCTTAAATTCTGTTAATCCGACTCCATAAACAGCCTCATATAGTGATAATAAAGCCACAACACTAATTATTGCATACCATGTGTCATATAAACTAACAACTCCATAATCCTTAGACTCAAGAATTCGGGTATTAACAGGTGCCATCAAAAAATTTATTCCCTTTTGAAAAATATTAGCAACTACAAAAACAAGTGATGCTTTTGCTGGCTGTGATAAAGATGCAAACTTCTCTTTAAACTTCCTTAAACTCATAACTATCCTTCCTACAAAGCCTTACTTAACCTTAATCATAAGCCATATCATGACTGGTAACTTCTTATCCAGACAGAAATTAAACAATTTATGCTTCATTGGATTTAATCTATATGGATAAATTTTAATTATTCTTTTTATATCTGGATCATTACATAATTTACTT
>JAILNW010000363.1 GCA_024691145.1 Lachnospiraceae bacterium | reverse complement strand
ACAATTTATAATACTCCCCATGGATTACCTTTTTTATTGTATCTGGTGTAATTAAAAAACAATCATTTAATCCACCTTGATCTTCAACCATTTCAGTTCCCATAAGAATAATTATCTTATCTGTTAAATTCCTATAATATGTTAAACTTTTATCATTTGCAATCCATTCATTGCTCTCCATTACCTGCTTTATAGACGTATCAATACTGCCATTTATACAGAAGTCTTCCCATTTTTCTTTTGAAAGTTTTAGAACGATATTTTCACCATATTCTTTAATTAATTTTTTACATAGTCCTTCATAAATAGTTATATCTTCTATACCACTAATACAAACTATAGCTTTTTGGTTATAATTTGGAACTTTACTTTTTATTACATTAAAAATCATATTTACAATGCTATTCATAAATTCTCTACCTCCTGATAAGGATTTTCCACTAATGCCGTTGCATCAGACAAATCTTTTAAAAAACCAATATTTTTTATAAATTCTCTAAATGCCTCTTTGTTTTTTAAAAAGTAATTTTTTAAACTAATATCCATCTTATTACACTTTGCAAATTCATTTGGTCCAATGACAAATCCATAATGATTATATATTTCTTCTAAAAACTTATCTAATGTCATCTTAGAATTTGGCTCAATTATTGATAATACCAAAAATTTCACAACATCTTCAGATAGTGAAAATCTTTCATATTTGCCATTGCTTGGTATTATTACTTTTAATTCTTTTCCACGTGCTTTAAAATTATCAATAATATGTTTACGTCCATCATTATATAACTTTATCTCTTCCATTCGATCATTTATATCATTTTCATTCATATAATTCTCATATTCTTTATTTATTGCTTCCATAAACATATCAATGTTCTCATCAAAGTTTGCAACAGCAATTTTTCTCATTTCCTTTTCTTTTGAAATATCAACTATCCAGCAATTCTTTCCTTTATTCATGTACTTATGGGTTGCTTCCGACATCATCCTCATAATCTGAAGATTGATTCCACATGCTAATAATTCAATTCTATTCATAGGTGTCAATTGATTTGAAAGAAATGTATTTAATTCATCTACTGTATACTTTGCTGACTCTTTGTAAGCATCACTAGGTATATATCCCATAGCTAATTTAACAATTTTATCATCTCTATCAGAACAACTTAAATCCCAATTATCTTGAATCCAATTAGCAATTGATGATATTTTTTTGCTATCATTACATAAAAAATGTTTTAGTTTTCCTTCTAATTCTATTCTATATTTATCTTCTCTTTTTTCTAATTCTTGAAGGATATGAAGGTAATACACTTCTCCACCACGAGCCAAAAAGTTATGTTTTTTAAACTCAAAACTATCAACTATTTTCATTTTATTTCCTGATGTTTTTTTATCCTCAGATTTAAAATTATTTATTCTTTTTTTATCATCAGGCATTGCCTCACAAAATACTAATTCAGGACACACTGGTAGTAACATTTGTTCGCACCATCTACGATTCTTAATAACAGCTGCATAACCATGCAATAAATCCTGTATTTTTTCTAAAAACAAATCTTTATCTGATATTCCATCTATCTTTTCTTTTAGAATATTACATAATTCTTCATAAGCTTCTCTATCTTCAGGAATATTCTTAGATTGCATACCTCTTTCAAAAAAAATAAATCTTCTTAATCCCATTCTTGGTTTTACGTAATATTCAAGTTTTTTTCCATCTTCGACTAATGTATGAAATTCCATTTCATTTTCATTTCGATTATTTTTTGCTGAAACAAAAATCAATAAAAATTCAATTAAATATTCATAAAACGTCTGATCTTTATGAAATCTATGCCCATATATTCCCTTATATATATTTTTATTATTATTTTCATCAACTTTTACATTTTTAGGATATGTATTCATGTTCATTCCTCATTTCATCAATTAATGGTAAGAATATTATCTATTTTATCAATAATAAATTCAATTTCTTCATCAGAATAAATACTGATTTCATAATCTTCTCTATCAATATCTTCCAATGCATATTTTAAAATCTGTGCTTTAATAGCATCTAATCCCCTAGACAATTTAGGGTCAATATTAGTTGATATTATTCCTTTTCTTATATCTTCAAAGTAATTAAATAAAGGCAATGAAATATGTGTATCTACTTTTTTACCATGAATATAAATATATATACCTTTATAGTTTTCATCAATCATATCAACCTTAAGACTTATTTCATCACATGTTTTAAGACGAATACTTTTCTTGCTTAATGTTGCTATAGTTATTTGTACATTTTGCATTACACCTTTTTCACGTTTCATAGTTATTGGTATTTCTTTATCATTACTTAAATTACCTACAAACAACATCCATAATGCATCTATTATTAGTTTTTCATCATTTGCTATAACACTTTCACCTTTAATCAATTCCTTGTATCTTGTAAACCATTTAGAAAAAATATTTTTTTGTAATAATTCTTTTTTTTCTTTATCAGTTTCAATGTTCATCAATAAATACGCTCTTTTTATACTCTTTTGCCAATCTAAATTATAACCATTCTTCTTTCCCTCATACTTAAAATATTCCCTTATATCTTCTGTTAAATCTTTAAAATCATTATTAATGAACAACTTTTCATCTACAAAAGTTTTCTTTATATCATATTTATTGTTTTTTATTTCTTCAATAGCCTTCAATCTTGAAGCTGCAATAGATAAACTATAACCTTCATATCCAAATAAAAGGTTTGAAAAAAGATATTTATATTTATCATCATTCAGTTTTATATTATCACAACTTCTAGCACCTGAAATCATAAAACTAAGATGTGCAGCAATCTGCCTTATTGTTAGTTTTTTATCATGTTCTTGCTGCCATAAATAATGATTTGATAAAAAATCACTGACTTGATTTTTATTCTTTCTTATCAATTCAACATTATTATAAATAAAACAATTGTCTTTTTTTTCGCACATATTGCAATCTTCCCAAAGTTTATCATTTGTTATTTTATTAATAAATTCTCTTACAAATCCAGTATTATCAACAGTTGCAACATTAATAGAACATATTTTATATCCAAGAATATTTTCGATTTTCCCTTTATTTGCATCAATTAAATCAATAATCAATCTATGTGCTTCATCACGATTTTCTTCAGGCATAACATCAACAAATGAATTTATCAATGGTCCCGTGTTTGCAACTAAAAATACAAATTTACCATTTTCTACATATGAAAGCATATCCTTCATTTTATCTAGTTTTTCACTTATCTCACTAAAATCTTTGACATAATAGCATTGTTTTCCACTTGGCAATGTAACTTCATCTGTCATTTTTAGATTATTATCTTCTATACACCCTAATTCATGCATTACCTGAAATAATAAACTTGTCTTACCATCACCTGCATGACCTGTCAATATAATAATACATGGTTCTTCATTCTCAAGAATCTTTATGATGTGTTTGCCTATTCCTCTTTTTACCTCAACATATTTATAATATTCATTTGAATAATTAGATTCTGCATATGCATTTTCATTGCAGGCACTTACATTATTTAGTGAATTCAAATAATCAACAAATTTATTTTTCACTCTCATCACCTCAGTAGTTTATTATTTCCTTAAGTGCTTTTTCAAGCTTATCAATATCTTCCTTGCTATTAAACATTCCTAATCCTATTCTCACAGTTCCTATATACTTTTCATCATTTAAATGCGAATGTATATATGGCGCACAGTGATATCCTGTTCTTACCGAAATATTATAGTCCTCATCTAATATCATTCCTATATCTTCTGCATTATAGCTTTTAACTCCAAATGATATAATGCTTATATGTTTATCACTGTTTTTTGGAACAAACAACTCTATTTCTTTAATTGC
>JAILNW010000346.1 GCA_024691145.1 Lachnospiraceae bacterium | reverse complement strand
GTACTAATTTCCCAACAGTATATCTTGTATTATTACTATTTTACAAATATATGTTGTATTTTTATTATAATTTCCTATGCAAAATTAATCTTGTTGATTTATTAGTATTAAAGTGTTATGATTAAATTAAGTATGTAGATAAGTAACGTTACTATTCACAGTTAGTATAATATGGATACAGCATACATGCTTGCATGTTAAGCTGTAAGACATATTATACTAAACCTGTGAAGCAGGAACTTTCCAAATAGTCGCAGACAGAAGCTGCTTAGCAGCGTCATATGCGAAGCAGATGGTCTGCGACCTATTAGGAAAGTTAAGTGTGAATAGTAACGATATATCTATTATAAGACAGTTAAATATATGGAGGTGAAGGTGAACTAAAATGTTCACAATTTTATGGATTACAAAGAAAAAGCACTTATGTTACATGAAGAATGGAAAGGAAAGTTAAGTACTGAGTCAAAATGCAAGATTAATACTAATGAAGACCTTGCACTTGCTTATACTCCAGGTGTTGCAGAGCCTTGTCTCGTTATTGCAGAGGATAAGGAAGCAGCTTATAAGTATACTATCAAATCAAACACTATCCTGGTTGTATCTGACGGAAGTGCAGTTTTAGGACTTGGTAATATCGGACCATACGCAGCAATGCCTGTTATGGAAGGAAAAGCTGTTCTTTTCAAGGAATTTGGAAATGTTAATGCAGTTCCTATCTGTCTTGATACTCAGGATACTGAAGAGATTATTAAAACTGTAGTTAACATTGCTCCAGGTTACGGCGGAATCAATCTTGAAGATATATCTGCTCCAAGATGTTTCGAGATTGAAAAGAGACTTAATGAATTGCTTGATATTCCTGTTTTTCATGATGACCAGCATGGTACTGCTATCGTAGTGCTTTCAGCTATTATAAATGCATTAAAGCTTACAGGAAAGAAGAAAGAGGAAGTAAAGGTTGTTCTTAATGGACCTGGCTCAGCAGGTATTGCCATTTCAAAACTTCTCTTAAAGTTTGGTATCAAGAATCTTACTTTATGTGGAAGACATGGTATTCTTAGCAGCGAAACTCCAGGACTTAACTGGATGCAACAGTCCATGCTTGAAGTAACAAACCTTGAAGATAAGAAAGGAACACTTGCTGATGCCCTTGTAGGTGCAGACATATTTATTGGTGTTTCTATTCCAAATTGTATTACACCTGATATGGTTAAATCTATGAACAAGGATGCTATTATATTTGCCATGGCTAATCCTGTTCCAGAGATTATGCCAGATGTTGCAAAGGCAGCTGGTGCAAGAATTGTAGGAACTGGAAGATCTGATTTTCCTAACCAGGTTAACAATGTTATTGCATTCCCTGGAATATTCAGAGGTGCATTAGAAGGCAGAGCAACACAGATTACTGAAGAGATGAAACTTGCAGCAGCTTATGCCATAGCAAATGTTATTCCTGAAGATGAGTTGAATGACGATTATATTATTCCAAGAGCATTTGACCCTGATGTTTCTAATAAAGTTGCAGAAGCTGTTAAGGCACTCATTAAATAACAAAATTTACATTAATTCATATAGATTCGTAAAGGGAGGTTTGTTTACATGTACAATAAAAGAATGTGGGACGACAAGAGATATTTTTCTGTAGATAGTTATGTTAAACAAAAGTACGGTATGAAGTTATATAAATTAGCGTTACATGGTGGTATGACATGTCCTAACAGGGATGGTAAAGTTGGCAATCGTGGCTGTATTTTCTGCAGTCAGGGCGGATCTGGTGATTTTGCTGCTTCGCAGTTTTTAACTATAAGTGAACAGTTAGAAGAGGCAAAAACACTTATCCAGGCTAAAGTAAATCGTTCCATAAGAATTGGTGATGATTCATTTGAATTATCAGATGACGTGCCAAATGCTTCTGAATTATTAAAAAAAGGAAGCAATAAGGATAACAAACAAATGTATATTGCTTATTTTCAGGCTTATACTAATACATACGCCCCTGTTTCATATTTAAGAAAGATTTTTTATGAAGCAATCGAATCTCCCGATGTTGCTGTTTTATCAATAGCCACAAGACCTGACTGTCTTGAGCCAGAGGTTATTGAGCTTCTTGATGAGCTTAATAAGATAAAACCTGTATGGATTGAATTAGGTTTACAGACTATACATGATTCTACGGCCAGATTTATACGAAGAGGCTACAAGTTAGATGTTTTTGATAAA
>JAILNW010000343.1 GCA_024691145.1 Lachnospiraceae bacterium | reverse complement strand
CAATTGTATATGTATTATTATCATCTGGCTTGTATTCAACATAATACAGTTTATTATCTAGTTTTACACAATCTGTAACATAACTTGAACCGACACTTACAATATCTTCAAACTTTTTATTCTTATTGTATTTCACAATCTTTCTTTCATAATCATGAACATTTAAATCATCAATATTCTGTATAAAATATAGCTCGCCATCATCTATAAATAACGGATAGAAAAAATCCTTTTCTTCTAAATTTTCTAAAGTAATGACTTTTCCATCCTCTACTTTAACAAGGCTGCATTTGTTACATAACTGATGAGAAATAACGTAATACTCAAAATTGTTTTTAAATCCATAATCCATTGTATATACATTATCACAAACATCCCTATATTTATTATTGATTTTATTAAATATTTTTAATTTATAAGACCCATCATCATACACTATTTCCTCATTGTCAGTATCATACTCAACGCCTTTAAAATAATTATAATTCTTATCAGCATTTTGCTTTTTCTGTAATTGTTTTGCATTATTACTTATATTATTTCCACATGCTGTAAGGCACGTAAATGCTATTGTTCCTATTACTATTCCTGTCAATAACTTAAAATTAAAACTTTTACCCATTTAAAATCCTCCCATAAACATAAATATCAAAGTCATTATAACATACATATTCTCTTTTCTACAATACCTTCTTTATATTTCCTAACCAAAATCCTTTTCTTACAAGCTTTGCTATATGCTTCTGTTTTTCATTATACTCCATATCAATTCCAATTATCTTCTCACAAAGTTTCTTAATAGCCATAACCTCTTCTTCATCCGAGTCAATGTCATTCTTTTCAAGATAATTTCTGAATGCTTCCTTACTAATTCCTTTATTACTTAATTCATGTTCCATCATGCACATGCCTTTCTTCCCCTTATTAGACATATAGTATTGATAGATATAATTATCATCATTAACAAAATTATATTCATTAACCCATTCTTCTATTTTATCAATTACAGACTCATCATAATAATCTCTTTTAAGTCTGTCAGCAAGTTCAGTCATGGTTCTTGACCTTGCTGATAAAAGCCTTATAACCTTTTCCTTGGCACGAGGATATATTATATTGCTAAGTATTCTTTCATAGATTTCTTCTGGCATCTCTGAATTCTCCTCCAGATTAAGGCTTTCTGCTTCACTTGTTTTTAAAACAAGCTTTCTTCCATCATCAAATTTAATTAATGACTTGTACTTTCCTGTTTTTTCGATAGAACTTATAATCATTACTTTACCTCTATAAAGAAAGCCAAACACAATAATGTCTGGCTTTCATCTAATTATTCTTCTGTTTTTTTAGTTGTTTTCTTTGCCTTAGTTTCAGGCTCCTTCTCAGTCTCTTCTTCTGCTTCAGCAGTTTCAGCATCTTTATTAAAGAACTTTTCTCTTACTTTAGCTTCAATCTCAGCGAAAACTTCAGGATTCTGGCTAAGATACATCTTGGCATTCTCTCGTCCCTGACCAATCTTGTTGTTATTATATGCATACCATGCACCACTCTTAACAACAATATCTTCGCTTGCTGCAAGATCAAGAACATCGCCTTCTCTTGAAATACCTTTACCGAACATAATGTCGAATTCAGCTTCCTTAAATGGAGGTGCAATCTTATTCTTAACAACCTTAATTCTTACTCTGTTACCAACAACTTCTCCGCCCTGCTTTAATGACTCGATTCTTCTTACATCAAGTCTTATAGATGAATAGAACTTAAGGGCACGTCCGCCTGTTGTAGTCTCAGGGTTACCAAACATAACGCCAACTTTCTCTCTTAACTGGTTTATGAAGATAACAATACAATTAGACTTGCTTATAACAGCAGTAAGCTTTCTAAGTGCCTGTGACATAAGTCTTGCCTGAAGACCAACATGAGAATCTCCCATCTCTCCATCTATCTCTGCCTTTGGAACAAGTGCTGCAACTGAGTCAACTATTACTATATCAACGGCTCCTGAACGAACCATAGTTTCAGTAATCTCTAACGCCTGCTCACCATTGTCAGGCTGTGAAATATAAAGGTTATCAATATCTACGCCTATATTCTTGGCATATACAGGGTCAAGTGCATGCTCTGCATCTATAAATCCTGCTATACCTCCCTGCTTCTGTACTTCTGCAACCATATGCAAAGCAACTGTTGTCTTACCACTTGATTCAGGTCCGTATACTTCAACAATTCTTCCTCTTGGAACACCGCCAAGACCAAGTGCAATATCAAGACTTAATGAACCAGTAGGAACCGTCTCAATATTAAGATTAGTAGTGCTGCTTCCAAGCTTCATAACTGAACCTTTACCAAATTGCTTTTCTATCTGAGCCAAAGCAGATTCTAAAGCTTTCATCTTATTCTCATCCATGTAAAATCACCCGTCATATCACAATCCACAGATATGACATATCCTTTCGTATTATTGTTATAAAAATTTAAAAGCCTTTATAAAAAATATACGCATATATATTTTTAACATATATTTTATAAAAAATCAAGTTTATTATTTACTCGAAAAGAGCATTTACAAACGAATCTGCATCAAACTTCTGCAAATCCTCAATCTTCTCACCAACACCTATAAACTTTACAGGAATATTAAGTTCACTTTGTATTGCTATTGCAATACCACCCTTAGCAGTTCCGTCAAGCTTAGTTAATATAATACCATTAATATTAGTAACTTCGCTAAACTGCTTAGCCTGATTAAGTGCATTCTGGCCTGTAGTACCATCTAAAACTATAAATGTTTCCTTATGTGCTTCAGGATATTCTTTTTCTATTATTCTGTTGATTTTCTTAAGCTCTTCCATAAGGTTTTTCTTATTGTGAAGTCTTCCTGCTGTATCACATAAAAGAATATCTGTTTTTCTTGCCTTTGCAGCAGAAATAGCATCAAATACAACTGCAGCAGGGTCTGCACCTTCATAAGTTGATATTATATCAACATTTGCTCTTTTTGACCACTCTGTAAGCTGTTCAATTGCAGCAGCTCTGAAGGTATCTGCAGCGCAAAGAAGAACTTTCTTTCCATCACTCTTATACTGTCCTGCAAGTTTTCCTGTAGTTGTTGTCTTTCCAACACCATTAACACCTATAAGAAGTATAATTGACTTCTGATTTTCAAAATCATAAGCATTCTCATCAACATGCATCTGCTCTTTAATACTGTTTATAAGAAGTTCCTTGCACTCAGAAGGCTCTTTAATCTTCTGCTCCTTAACCTTTTCCCTTAATGACTCCATTATATTCTCTGTTGTTTTAACGCCTATATCTGCCATTATAAGGATTTCTTCAAGTTCCTCGTAAAAATCTTCATCTATCTTGGAAAAACCGCTAAAAACGTTATCTATGCCTTCCTTGATACTATTTCTTGTTTTGGCCAGACCGTCCACAAGCCTCTTAAAAAATCCTCTTTTCTTTTCCTCACTCATTTTAATTCCCTCATTTCTTATTATTTATCAAGTTTATCTTCAATAAGATTTACAGATACAAGTGTAGATACACCCTTTTCCTGCATTGTAATACCATAAAGAATGTCAGCAGCCCCCATTGTACCACGTCTGTGGGTAATAACAATAAACTGCGTATGCTTTGTAAGTTTCTTAAGGTATTCTGCATATCTTTTTACATTGGCATCATCAAGTGCAGCCTCAATCTCATCAAGAAGACAGAACGGAGAAGGCTTTAAGTTCTGAATTGCAAATAGCAGTGCTATTGCAGTAAGTGACTTTTCTCCACCGGACATCTGCATCATGTTCTGAAGTTTCTTTCCAGGTGGCTGGGCAATTATTCTGATACCAGCCTCAAGCACATCCTCATCTTCCATTAACTCAAGGTTTCCCTTTCCTCCGCCAAATAATTCCTTAAATACTATATCAAACTGTTTCTTAATATAAGCAAACTTTTCTTCAAACTGTTTTCTCATTTCAACATCAAGATCTTCAATTATCTTAACAAGAACCTTTTCAGATTCAATAAGATCATCATGCTGAGTTTTAAGGGTTTCATATCTTTCAACTATGTTCTTATAATCCTCAATGGCATTTACATTAACGTCACCAAGGGCTTTAATAGAAGTCTTAAGTTCAGAAACCTTTTTCTTAATCTGCTGATATGTTCCCATGTCGTCCTTCTTTAAAGGAAGGGCACTTCCGTAAGTAAGTTCATATTCATCCCACATGTAGCTTACACATGAATCCAACTGTTCAGACAATTTGTCCTTCTGTGAATTAAGTCTGAAAATTTCCTTATCAAGACTTGTCATAGAAGCACTTAACTCTTCTCTCTTTGAAAAGAACATCTTATGCTGCTTTAAAACCTCTTCACGTTTTGAAACAAGTTCATCTATTTCCTTTGAAAATGATTCAATATCCCTTTCAAGTGTTTCAAGTGTTTCCGAGCTGTTTTCAATCTCCTCTGACTTATCCTTTATAAGATTATCCATGTTAGAAAGTTCATCATTAATGCCTTCCTGTTCTTTCTTTAACTTATCAATCTCATTGGATACACGTCTTGTATTTTCCATAATAAATTGTCTTGTCTGCTCATATTTAGACAGTTCACTTATTATTGAAGACATCATGTCAGTTCTGTTTTGTTCATCTTCTCTTATTTTAACAAGCTTATCATTAAGTTCATTAATCTTAGAATTATTACCACTCTTTAACTCTTCAAACTCACTAAACTTTGTATTAAGGCTGTTAATCTTACTCTTTAAATCATTTTCGGTATCTGTAATTCCTGTAGTTTCCTTAGAAATATTTTCATAAAATGATGTTAATTCGTTATAATCTTTATTAGCCTGGTCAAGCTTATGTTTGCTCGAGTTCTGCTTAATATATAACTCCTGCAGATTATTTTTATTATTCTCAATAATCTTTGAAAGTTTATTAGCTTTATCATTAAGAGCTGTATTCTCTTCTTTAATCTTGTCTATAGTTTTATTAAGTTTTGCAATTGTCTCTTCTATATCATCAATCTCTCTACGTCTTCCTAAAAGATTGCTTGAATTCTTGAAAGCACCACCGGACATGGAACCTCCAGGATTAAGAAGGTCACCTTCTAAAGTAACAATCTTAATTGAATTATTGTACTTTCTCTGAATGCTAATGGCATTATCAATATTATCAACAACAACAACTCTTCCAACTAAAGATTCAATAAGGTCTTTATACATCTTATCTGTATTAATAAGTGTATGGCAAAGACCTATAACCCCCTTTTCCTTAAGACAGCTGTCATTATTGAAGCTTCCCTTTGGTTTAACAGTAGTTAAAGGAAGGAATGTTGCACGTCCAAACTTATTCTTCTTTAAATATTCAATAAGATTTTTAGCTGTATTCTCATTATCAGTTACGATATTCTGAATACTTCCTCCAAGAGCGATCTCTATTGCCTGTTCATACTTTGACTCAGTCTTAATAATATCAGCTACAACACCATAAATACCACTAATCTGGTCTTTCTTTTCCATGACCTTCTTGATACTGTTTCCATATCCTTCATATCTTTCAGTCATGTTTTTAAGACTTTCAAGTCTTGATGATTCCTTAATTCTGCTTTGAATTGCATTATTAAGTTCTTCATTGTTCTTCTTTAAAGTATTATTTACATCATTTAATTCATTAATCTTGTACTGATTAAGTTCATTCTGCTCAGCTATGCTATCATTAATCTCTTTAAGTTCATTTTCACATGAAGTAACAATGCTCTTCATGTCATTCTCTTTAGTTTTCTGCTGAAGCAGTTTTTGATTAAGTTCTACTTTTTTAAGATTATTCTGCTCTAAAAGTGTTTCAAGTCTCTCAATCTGAGTTTTTACTTCAGATTCAGAATTCATAATGTCATAAATACTATTCTGAAGTTTTTCAATTTCATCATTTGCATCTTTAGAAGAACTGTTATCACTATTCTTTTCAGAATCCAGATTTTCCTTCTTCTCAGACAACTCCTGAATCTTATCTTCATTTTCTTCAAATTCAGATTTATATTGATTAAGATCCTTGTTTTTAGCCTCAAGTTCTTCGTTTATTGCTGTGATTCGGGATTTGTACATCTCATTATTGTTATTAAGAGCTGTAAGCTGTTCCTTAAGAAGCTTAATATTACCCTCTTCTTTTTCTTTATTAACCTTTGAATCACTTAATCTGTTTTTAACTTCATCAATAGTATTATTTCTTTCTTCTATCTCTTTATCAAGTCTTTCATATTCATCCTTGGTTTTATCAAAATCCCTTGTCGCTTCTTCTAACTGGTTCTTTGCAATTTCAAGTTTTGATTCAACCTCTGTAGAGGAATCATTTATTCTGTCATAATCATTTAAAAATAAATTTACTTCAAATGTTTTTAACTGTTCTCTTAAATCAAGATACTCCTTCGCAACCTTTGACTGCTTTTCAAGAGGAGCAACCTGATGTTCAAGTTCCTTTAAAATATCATTAATACGGGAAAGATTAAGTCTTTCTTCCTCAAGATTCTTTTCAGCTGTTTTCTTTCTTTTCTTAAACTTTACAATACCTGCAGCTTCATCAAAAAGTTCTCTTCTTTCCTCAGGCTTTCCACTTAAAATCTTTTCAACCTGTCCCTGTCCGATAATAGAATATCCCTCTTTACCAATACCTGTATCAAAGAATAATTCCTGAACATCCTTTAATCTGCAGGCATTGCCATTAATAAGATATTCACTTTCGCCTGAACGGAATACTCGTCTTGCAACTTTAACTTCATTAAAGTCTATAGGCAGACTATGGTCGGAATTATCCAGAGTAATAGCAACGTAAGCGCTGCTTTGTGGCTTTCTAACCTCCGTTCCGGAGAATATAACATCCTCCATCTTGGAACCACGAAGCTGCTTGGCACTTTGTTCTCCAAGTACCCATCTCACTGCGTCACCTACGTTACTTTTTCCACTTCCATTAGGACCAACAATCGCCGTAATACCTTCATTAAAGTCAAATAATATTTTATTTGCAAATGATTTGAAACCATTTACCTCAATGCTTTTTAAATACATACATATTCTCCTGCCAAGTTACTTAGATTTTTTGTTATTTCTTTCTTTTTCGCCTAGTAATAATATTGCATTGTATGCGGCTGTCTGTTCTGAATGTTTCTTGGAACTTCCAGATCCAGTTGCAATCTTTTCATCATTAAGATAAACTGCAGATGTAAATACTTTATTGTGATCTGGACCACTTTCTTCTATTAATTTATATGTGGCAATAGTATTGAATTTTTTCTGAAACAATTCCTGTAAGATGGTTTTACTATCATAAAAGAGTTGTTTTTGTTCTATATCATTTAAAACAAATTTTTCTACAAATTCTTTTGCATTAGTAATACCACCATCTAGATAAATTGCACCAATAAGGGCTTCAAATACATCAGAAACAACACTTGGACGATTTCTTCCACCTGTCAGGTCTTCACCTTTTCCTAATATTATAAATTTTTCAAGATTAAACAAAACAGCGCAATTATACAATGTCTGTTCACATACAATACTGGCTCTTAATTTTGAAAGTTTACCCTCTTCGAATTGTTCATACTTCCTGTAAATGAAATCACTAGAAATCAGCTCTAAAACAGCATCACCTAAGAATTCAAGACGTTCATAGCACATATCCTTCTTTAACTTGTTCTCATTAGCATAAGAACTATGTGTTAATGCTTTTCTTAAAATAGACTGGTCGTTAAATTTATAACCAATCATCTCCTCTAAAGGCTCAAAATTAGTTACATTCATAAGAATCCCCTTTATGTATATTAGTAAAATTCATTAAAAGCAGTCAGTCACTGCTCAAAAGAACAGCAACTGACATATAGTATATTATTGTTATTTTCAAATTAAACAAATTAGTTAAGAGCACCTTTAATCTGCTCTACAGCATCTCCAACTGTAACAATCTTCTCTGCAGCTTCGTTCTCAATCTCAATGCCGAATGCTTCTTCAATCTCCATAATAATCTGGAATACATCTAAAGAATCAGCTCCAAGATCATCAATAAATTTTGTTTCCAAAGAAATCTCCTCTGGCTCAATATTAAGTACTTCACTGATAATTTGTTGTAATTTTTCAAATTCCATGTTTCATTCACCTTTCTTATATTATTATCATTCATTGTCAACTATCTTGGCTTCAATCTTTTCTCTAATATTCTGGTTTTTATAATTCATGCACTGGAATATAGAGTTTTTAACCTCAATAGCCTTTGAACTGCCATGAGTTTTCACAACTAAACCTTTGAGTCCCAGCATAGGAGCCCCGCCATACTGTTCTGTATCAAATGTCTTTAAAGTTTCCTTTAATGCCGGTTTAACGAGTACTCCACCAATCTTGCTTCTAGTTGTACTCATAATACCTTCTTTTATGGTACTAAGTAATACATTAGCTATTCCTTCATAAAGTTTTAAAATAACATTACCTACAAATGCCTCACATACTATAACATCAGCATCTCCTTCAGGTATGTTTCTTGCTTCAATACTGCCTACAAAATTAATGTCGTTACAATTAGCAAGCAAAGGATATGTCTCTTTTACAAGCATATTACCCTTTTCCTCTTCGGCACCAATATTAACGATGGCAACTCTAGGCTTTTCAATGCCCATAATGCCTTCCATATATGCTGAACCCATCTTTGCAAACTGTACAAGATGTGAGGATCTTGCATCAACATTAGCTCCACAATCTATAAGTAACGCAACACCTTTCTTTGTAGGAATAAGTGGTGCAAGTGGTGGTCTGTCAATTCCTTTAATTCTTCCAACTATAAGCTGTCCTCCAACAAGAACGGCACCTGTACTTCCTGCAGAAAGAAATGCATCTGCCTTTCCTTCCTTAACAAGATTAAGGGCCACAACTATGGAAGAATCTTTCTTTCTTCTTATAGCCATAACTGGCGGTTCATCATTAGTTATAATATCATTAGCTGCTACAATCTCAACCTGCTCTTCGTTATATGTATACTTAGCAAGTTCTTCTTTTATAGCATCTTCCTTACCAACGAGAAAAACCTTAATAGAACTTTCTTCGTTAACGGCTTCAATGGCACCCTTTACAATCTCCAAAGGTGCATTATCTCCACCCATAGCGTCCAAAGCTACCCTAGTATAGTTTTGCATCTTTTACCTCCACTTTTTCTAAATATCCATAAAATACCATTTTTATATAGTGTAACACGAAGAAGGAAAATATTCAACTCTAATTTAATTATATTATCAATTCGTTTTTTTATAGAAAAAGGAATTGAATGTACTATAACCCATAGCTGAGCAGTGTATTATCTGCTCTGTGTTACCTACAAATAATATGCCATTTTTAACTAAAGCCTCATTAAAACGTTTAAATATATCTTCCTTTGCATTATCTGTAAAATAAATAACAACATTTCTGCAGATAATCAAATCAAATCCCTGAGGATAAGGATCCTTTAACAAATCATGCTGAGCAAAAGTAACCTGTTTTTTAATGGCATCATCAACTATATACATACCATTTTCTTTTCTATGAAAATGTTTATCTACATATTTCTTTGGAACACTTTCTATAACCCTGCTAATATATAAACCTTCTTTTGCTTTATTTAAAACATTCTTATCAATATCCGTTGCATATATACTGAACTTATCTTTAGAAAAATGTTCTAAAAACAGCATAGCAACACTATATGGCTCTTCACCAGTACTACAAGCGGCGCTCCATATCTTTATTTTTCCACGATTATTCTTTTTTAAATAAGGTATAACATCATTAGCAAGAATATCCCACTGTTCTTTATTTCTAAAAAACTCAGACACATTAATAGTAAGGTAATTAATAAATTCATCAAGATACTTTTTATTACCTTTTAAAAGTTCCACATAATCACTGTATGTTGTAATACGATTCTTGGCTATTAATGTATCAATCCTTCTTTTCATCTGTCTCTCTTTATACTTATCAAGATTTATGGAAGTTAATAAATATATATCTTTTTTAAAGCTTTCATAATCATTATACATTAAGCACCTCTTAAACATTATATTAAACAAAAGACTTGTCAACTTACAAATAAAAGTAAATTAACAAGTCTATGAATTCAACTTATATTATTCTGCAGATTCCTCTGTAGCATTATCATCATCTGATTCTAATGCTTTAATACTTAAGCTAATCTTCTTAGACTCAGCATTAAAATCAACAACTTTTGCTGTAATCCTCTGTCCTATCTGTAATGCATCAGCTGGCTTGTTAGTATGTTCTTTTGATATCTGAGAAACATGTAAAAGAGCATCAATGCCTGGCTCTAATTCAACAAAAGCACCAAAATCAGTCATTCTTGCAACTTTTCCAGCTACTATTGTACCAACAGCATACTTGCTTGCAGCATCAAACCAAGGATTCTGATTCTCAAACTTAAGGCTAAGTGCAATCTTGTCTCCCTGAATCTCTTTGATAAATGCCTTAACATCATCTCCAACCTTAAACATATCCTTAGGGCTGTCAACTCTTCCCCAAGACATCTCAGAGATATGTAATAAACCATCTACTCCGCCAAGATCGATAAATGCTCCAAAGCTTGTAACATTCTTAACTTTACCTTCGATAGTCATACCAACTTCAATCTTATCGAAGAGTTTCTTCTGAATCTCTTTCTTCTCAGCAACAAGTAACTGCTTTCTGTCACCGATAATTCTTCTTCTCTTAGTATTGAACTCAGTAATAACGAATTCAATCTCCTGTCCTTCATACTTAGAAAGGTTCTTCTCATAAGTATCTGATACAAGGCTTGCAGGAATGAAAACAAGTGATCCTTCATAATCAACACTTAATCCGCCATCCTGTACTTTAACAACCTTTGCTTTAAGAACTGTCTGATTGTTAAATGCTTCTTCAAGAAGTTTGTAAGCCTTATCAACTGCTAACTTCTTGTAAGTAAGGAGAACCTGTCCTTCTCCATCGTTTACTTTAAGAACTTTAGCCTGCATAGTATCTCCAACTTTAACAACTGTAGTTAAATCGACATCTGGAATATTAGAATATTCTCTGCGTGTAATAATACCATCTGCTTTGTAGTTGATATTAAGTACAATCTCGTCTTCCTTTACATCTATTACAGTTCCTTCTACAATCTGTCCATTGTAGATATTAGGCACATTCTCCTCATTTAATAATTGTTCAAAACTTTTTTCTGACATAGGTCAAAAACCTCCTTAATAATATTATTTGGGGTTGACGCCCCTGCAGTAATCCCAACGCTATTATAATTGTCCAAAATACTAAAATCAAAATCCTTAGCATTCTGTATAAAAAATGTATTCTTACATTTATCTTTACAAATGTTATATAATTTTTGTGAATTCGAACTGTTCTTGCCTCCGATAACTAACATAACGTCTGACTCCTCAGCAAGCTTATATGCTTCTTCCTGCCTCTCTTTAGTGGCATTGCATATAGTATTCACAACCATAACATCTTTTGCCTTGCTAGTAATAATATCAACAATATTCTTAAACTTTATATGATTAAACGTTGTCTGAGAAACTATACATAAAGGTTTATCATCGGCTAATTCTAAGTTATTAGCCTCCTCTTCGCTTTCAACTACATAAACCTTTGTATTGCACCATCCTTTAATACCCTCAACTTCAGGATGAGTATCAGAACCGATAATTATGATATCTCTTCCTTCATTGCCTTGCGATGTTACAATATTATAAATCTTCCGCACAAAAGGGCAGGTAGCATCCACAACTTTAACCTTACAAGATTCCATGGCATCCAGTGTTTTCTTAGGAACACCATGTGCTCTTATAATAATTGTACCAACATCGTTATCTTTAATCTCAAGAACATCATTAATGACGTTAACACCTTTAGATTCTAAGTCGTTAACGACACTTTCGTTATGTATTATTGGACCAAAGGTATATACATTATTACTGGTCTCGGCTTCCTGATATACCATATCTACGGCTCTCTTAACGCCAAAACAAAATCCTGCTGTGTCAGCTAATCTAACCCTCAAAGTCATCTCATTCCCATCTCTAAGTTTATATGTTACAATTTTTTTATTCTTATTACGAACAAACCTATAGATATTATTATATACAAAAATTAGTAATTTTACAAGAGATTTATTTGTATTTTTTTCATTTTATTACAAAAATCGGTAAAAAACTTTTATATATTATTTATGCTAATGAATCTTTATAAGATTTTCTAATATATAATTTACTACTTCATCTATTGTCATATCTGATGAGTCCACAAGATGAGCATCTTCCGCCTGTCTTAAAGGTGATATTTCTCTGTTCATATCCTGCTCATCTCTTTGAATAATGTCTTTTTCTATAACATTAATATCACACTCAACACCCTTTGCAACAAGCTCATCATATCTTCTTTTTGCTCTTGTTTTAGATGAAGCTGTAAGATAAATCTTTACATCTGCATCAGGAAGTACTGTTGTTCCAATATCTCTTCCATCCATGATTACATCATTTGTTCTTGCTAATTCCTTCTGTAAATCAAGAAGTTTGCTTCTTACGCATTCATACTTCGAAGTTTTAGAAGCATAGATTCCTACCTTTTCTTCTCTTATAAAGTCATTAACATTCTCACCATTAAGTAATACAAGCTGCTTGTTATCTTTATACTCTATCTTAATATCTATATCATTTATTGCAGACTTTATTGCCTCAACATCATCATAAGATATATTATTTCTTAATATGAATAATCCTATTGCTCTATACATTGCACCTGTGTCAACGTAAATGAAATTAATCTTTTCTGCAAGTTTCTTTGCGATAGTACTTTTTCCAGCTCCAGCTGGTCCGTCAATTGCTACATTATAAGCCATTTTTTTCTCTCCATTCTTCTTATTTTTTAACATCCAGCAATGTAACCAGTTGACCAGGCAATCTGAAGGTTATATCCACCTGTCAGTGCATCAACGTCGATTACTTCACCTGCAAAATATACATTTTTAACTAATAAAGATTCCATAGTAGAAGGATTAATCTCTTTAGTTTTAACTCCACCCTTTGTTATAATAGCCTCATTAAAATCCCTGAAGCCATTAAAATCCAAGCAAAAGTTCTTTAAAAGAACTGTAAGACCATTTCTTTCCTGCTTTGTAATAAATGATACCTTCTTATCAGCAGGTATACCGCTTCTTTCAACAACTACCGGTATCATCTTCTGTGGAAGCAGTTTATCTAAAGAATTGCAAAAATCTTTATTGATATTAATATTAAAATCCTTTAATATTCTGGCATCAAGCTGTTCTACGCTTAGTGCCGGTTTTAAATCAATAGAAATCTTTAATTCATTATAATCCTCTATTTTCTTTTTTTCAATATAGTTTTTCATATAGACTCCACCTGAAAGTACAAGTGGACCGCTGATTCCAAAATGGGTAAATAGCATTTCTCCCATTTCATCATATATTAATTTTTTTCCATGTTTTATGGTAAGTTTAACATTCTTTAACGATAAACCCATCATTCTTTTACACTCATCACCCTTTATATTAAGTGGTACCAGGGAAGGTGATAATCTTGTAACCTCATGTCCTAATGACTTTGCAAATCTGTATCCGTCACCTGTGGAACCAGTAGATTGATATGAAAGCCCTCCTGTTGCTATAATAAGCTTATCAGCCTTTAATGTGCTTTTCTTATTGGTTTTTAAATCTTTAATTGCCACATTATCAAATATTTTCTCGTCATTTTCCATTCTAAAATTTACATCTTCTGCTTCTGTATTTAAAAGTATTTTTACAGAAAGTCTTTTTAGTTCCTTTTGTAAAACAGCAATTACATCAGAAGATTTATCAGATAACGGAAATACCCTGTTACCTCTTTCCACCTTGGTTTTAAGTCCTAACTTTTCAAAATACTCTATAGTATTATCATTTGTAAATGTATATAAAGAACTGTACATAAATTTATTATTGGACATAATATTCTTAAATATAACATCTATGTCACTGGCATTTGTAATATTACATCTGCCCTTTCCTGTTATATAAAGTTTCTTTCCAAGTTTTTCATTATGTTCTATCAATGTAACATCATTGCCATTATCTGCTGATGTTATGGCTGCCATCATGCCTGCTGCCCCGCCGCCGATTACTATTACCTTCATACATTATCCTTTCCTATGGTGTTTTCTATTATTTATACAACTTGAGCAGGCAAATGCCTGCTCAATAATCATATTAATGTTTAATTATTTACTTCTTATCAGTCCTTGATGTCCGAAAATAATTCTCTGTTCTTATACATATAATCAATTAATGATATAATTGTTAAAGCAACAGCCACATACTTTAATATCTCTCCAAGGACAACCATAATTGTATGGAAAGGAAAATCAGCCTGATGATAAACCTTTGCAAACAATAATAAGTATATAGACATAATCATCTGAAATGTTGTCTTAACCTTTCCCCACATGCTTGCCGCTATAACCACGCCATTATCAGCTGCAATTAATCTTACACCACTAATTATAAACTCACGGCTTATTATAAGTATAACCATCCATGCTGATAATAAATCAAGTTCAACAAAACATATAAGGGCTGCACCTACAAGCAGCTTATCAGCCAAAGGATCAGCAAACTTGCCAAAATTACTTACAAGATTATACTTTCTTGCAAGCTTGCCATCAAAATAATCTGAAATACATGCAATACAAAAGACTGCACATGCAAATATATTATTATACTTAAAATCTATCAGTAAGAGTACTACAAATAGTGGAATCATAAATACTCTTGCTAACGTAATCTTATTAGGCAGATTCATAATAACAACCTCCAATATAGAATATCTCTCTAATAATCTTATAACACTAATAATAAGATTTGTCAACTAGTTTAATGTAACATTCAGTTTCGAATATCTTCTGCTATAAGGTCATAACCATCTGCTGCAGTAACCTCTGCCTGAATTATATCTCCAGACATAAGCATATACTCGCTGTTTACAAATATATAACCATCAATATTAGGAGCATCCATGTAAGTTCTTCCTACATAAATCTTTTCCTCTGGAACAAAGCCTTCAATAATAACATCAAAAGTTCTTCCGATATACTCCGAATTCTTATCAAAAACAATATCCTGCTGAAGTTCCATAATGCCATCTTTTCTGGCTTCCTTTATCTCTTTATCAATCTGATTATCCATAAGGGCAGCTGCTGTATCCTCTTCAGGAGAATATGTAAATACTCCTAATCTTTCAAAATTCATATTGTAAACAAAATCAACAAGTTCCTCATAATCCTCATCAGATTCAGAAGGAAATCCAGTAATAAGTGTTGTACGAATTACTATATCAGGAATATTCTTTCTTAATTTTTCAATGATACTTACTAAATCATCCTTTTTAGTTCTTCTGCCCATTTTCTTAAGTATTCTGTCAGAAGCATGCTGTATTGGCATATCAATATATTTACAAATCTTATCCTCTTCTTTCATAACTTGAATTAATTCATCTGTTATTTCTTCAGGATAAGCATACATAAGACGTATCCATGAAATACCATCTATCTCACAAAGCTTTTTAAGAAGTTCTGCAAGCATCTTCCTGCCATATAAATCCATGCCGTAAACTGTTGTTTCCTGGGCAATAACAATAAGCTCCTTTATGCCATTCTTAGCAAGCTCCTCTGCTTCTTCTAAAAGTTTTTCCATAGGGTAACTTCTGTACTTTCCTCTTATCTTAGGTATAATACAGTATGTACAGTTTTTATTACAGCCTTCAGCAATCTTAAGATAAGCCGTTACAGCCCCTGTTGAAGTTACGCGCTTTCCTTTATTCTCAGGAAGATATGATAACTCCTTATATACTCCAAGGTGTTCACTATTATCTTTAACAAGCTTATCAATTACATTTTTAATCTCCTCAGTTGCTGTAACACCAATAACAGCATCAACTTCAGGAATCTCTTTAATAATATCATCTTTATATCTTTCAGCAAGACATCCTGTAACTATAAGATACTTTAATCTTCCATTTTTCTTAAGATTACCCATCTCAATAATAGTTTCAATACTTTCAGTCTTTGCATCATGTATAAAACAGCATGTATTTACAACTATAATATCAGCCTCATTCTCATCATCACAGATATTATAAGGTCCCATAAGGCTTCCTATCATGTATTCACTATCAACAAGATTTTTGTCACATCCTAATGATACAAAAAATATATTCATAATACACCTTGATATGTTAAGTGCGGACACCCGTGACTAAGTCACAGAGGAGCACACCCTGAGTCATGTCATTACCTTTCTTTTTTCTACTAAATAGCCTTGAGATGTTTCTAAAAATTTAATCTTTTTACAACTCAGGCTGCCTTTGTTTACCTTTGTTCCATCTAAAGTCCTTATATCAAAGAAACCACTTGTTCTTCTTCCAAAGATGAAATACATTTTTCCCTGATATACTACCCTGTCAAATAATCTGAAGCCTTTTACTTTATATTCAGCTTGATTACGTTTACGATATCCACCTTTTAAGATGGTATTTTTATGTATCTGTCTGTTATGACAACGTACTTTCTTTTGATAAT
>JAILNW010000313.1 GCA_024691145.1 Lachnospiraceae bacterium | reverse complement strand
TCATACTTATATCCAAAACTGGTGATGAATGAGTTAAGGCACCGCTTGATACAAAATCAACACCTGTTGATATAATATCATCTATTCTGTCCTCAGTAACATTTCCTGAACATTCTGTAACAGCCCTGCCATCAATAATCTTAACAGCTTCCTTCATCATCTCAGTAGTCATGTTATCAAGCATAATAATATCTGCTCCAGCTTCAAGTGCTTCATTAAGCATATCAAGATTCTCAACTTCAACCTCTATTTTTCTAACAAATGGAGCATATTCCTTAGCCATAAGTACAGCATTTTTAACTCCTCCTGCTGCATCTATATGATTATCTTTTATTAATATTCCATCTGAAAGATTATATCTGTGATTACATCCACCACCAACTTTAACAGCATACTTTTCAAATATTCTATTATTAGGTGTAGTTTTTCTTGTATCAAGAAGTCTTGTTTTGCTTCCCTTAAGCAGATTAACCATCTTTCTTGTATGAGAAGCTATACCACTCATTCTCTGAAGGTAATTAAGAGCAGTTCTCTCTCCAGAAAGAATAGCCTTAACATCAGCAGTTAAAACAGCTAATAACTGACCCTTTTTAACTTCATCTCCATCCTTAACCTTCATATCAACTGTAGCATCCTTATCAAGAAGTTCAAAAACTCTCTTATAAACCTGAAGTCCGGCAATAACACCATCTTCCTTGCAGATAAGATTAACCTGTCCTCTTTTGTCCTCCTTCATAATAGCATTAGTTGTTATATCTTCACTTGTAATATCCTCTCTTAAAGCAGACATAATTAAATCGTCTACATTAAGAATCATAGATGTGTAATCGTACATTTTATTCTCCTCCTACATAGCCTTTTTCTTATTTTCACGCTTCTTGTGAACCTTTTCGATTTCCTCAAGTACAAGTTCTCTGTACTCTTCTTCTAATCTTTCTGCATCTTTATAGTATTCAAGGTCAATATCCTTGTCAACAACCTTTAATTCATCATAAGTATCTATAATCTCCTTAGCAGCTCTCTTTGCAAATACCATAGCCTCTAAAAGAGAATTACTTGCAAGTCTGTTGGCTCCATGAACACCATTGCAGCTTGTTTCACCAGATGCATATAATCTGTTCATAGAAGTCTTGCTGTTAGTATTAACCTTAATTCCTCCCATGAAATAATGCTGTGCAGGTGTAACTGGTATACACTCTTTTGTAATATCATAGCCCTCCTCAAGACATTTTTTATAAATGTTAGGAAAACGTTTTTTAATATTATCACTTCCAAGTTCCTTAACAGACAGCCATACAAACTTAGTATTATCCTTCTTCATCTGCTTTTTTATTTCCTTAGTAAGAAGGTCTCTAGGCAAAAGTTCATCTACAAAACGCTCCATATTGGCATTGTAAAGAATCGCACCCTCACCTCTTACAGATTCAGATATAAGAAATCTTCTTCCTCTTTTAGTAGAATACAAAGTTGTAGGATGAATCTGTATATAATCTATATCCTTAAGTGCTATATTATGTTTTAAGGCAATTGCCAGCGCATCACCTGTAAGATGTGAATAATTAGTTGAATGTTCATACAAACCGCCAATTCCTCCACAGGCAAGCACAACATAATTAGCATACCATTTTTCTATATTACCTTTATTATCCCTTATAACTATACCTTCACACACATTTTTCTCTTCAATAATATCAACCATAGTAGTATGTGCAATAATAGTTATATTATCTCTTTTCATGGCTTCAGCTAATAATTTACTTGTAATCTCCTTACCTGTAAGGTCTTCATGAAATAATATACGTGGCTTTGAATGTGCAGCTTCCCTTGTAAACTTAAGCTTGCCATCTTCTCTCTCAAAATCCACACCGATATTTATAAGCTCCTCAATAACCTTCTGAGAAGACTTTATCATTATTCTTACGGAATCTTTATTATTCTCATAATGTCCTGCTCTCATGGTATCCTCAAAGTATGACTCATAATCGTCATCACTTTTTAACATGCAGATACCACCCTGTGCTAAAAAAGAATCACTTCTGTCAAGGTCATCTTTAGAAATCATAAGTATATCTTTATCCTTAGGCAAATTTAATGCACAGAATAAGCCTGAGGCTCCTGTTCCAACTATTATAATATCAGCTTTCTTATCAGCCATCTTAATCCCTCATTTCCAAACATGGCGAAGTATACTTAAGTATCTCATCAAGTATAACATCCGCAACTTCTTCCTTAGTCATAATATCAAGTTCCATAGTACTATCCTTGGTTATAATAGTAACCACATTAGTATCCGTTCCGAAACCAGCCCCGGAGACCTTTAGATTGTTGGCAACAATCATATCCAGGTTCTTTTTACTAAGCTTAGCCTTGGAATTCTCTATTAATGAAGAAGTTTCCATAGAAAAACCACACAAAAACTGATTTTCCTTATTATTACCGAGATATGAAAGTATATCATCTGTTCTTTCAAGCTGAATACTCATATCTCCATCTTTTTTCTTTATCTTTTCATCACTAACATTTATAGGTCTGTAATCAGCAACCGCCGCTGACTTTATTACAATATCACAATTATCATACTGCTTTTTAACCTCTTCAAACATCTCTTTAGCTGACTTTACTCTTATTATATCAACAAAATCAGGTTCTTTAGCTGTAGTATTGGCAGCAACAACAGTAACTTTGGCACCTCTAAGCATAGCCATCTTTGCAATTGCAAAACCCATCTTTCCTGTGGAATGATTAGTTATAAATCTTACAGGGTCAATAGCCTCGCAAGTTGCTCCTGCTGTAACTAATAATCTCTTTCCTAAAAGATCCTTTTCTTTAGCTATATTCTTTAAAATATACCCTAAAAGCACTTCCTCGGAAACCATCTTGCCCTTTCCGTCATCTCCGCAGGCAAGGTGTCCTGCTATCGGCTCTATTATCTCAAAATCATAGTGCTTTAACTTTTCAATATTGTCCTGAACAATTCTGTTCTCATACATACGGGTATTCATGGCAGGTGCCACCATTATTGGTCTGTTAAATGCCAGTGCCGTTGTAGTTAACATATCATCCGCAATGCCATTAGCAAGTTTTCCAATAACATTGGCAGATGCAGGTGCAATTAACATGGCATCTGCTTTCTTAGCAAGGGAGACATGCCCTACGTGAAACTCGAAATTTCTGTCAAATGTTTCTACAATACATCTGTTATTAGTCAGAGTTTCAAATGTAATAGGATTTATAAAATTAGTAGCATTCTTTGTCATAAGTACATGAACGTCACAATGCATCTTAACTAACATACTTGCAAGATTAGCTATCTTGTATGCAGCGATGCTTCCTGTAACCCCAAGTATAACAGTCTTTCCACTTAACATAATCTCCACCTGCCTTATATATAATAATACTTACGAATTAATAATATCTTCTCCAATTACACCATGCTTTTCATAATTCATGGTTTTAACAATGGCATTATTCTCGTCAACAAATACAACCTTTGGCTTATGAGAATCTGCTTCTTCAGTTGTCATAGCTGCATATGCCATAATTATAATCTTATCCTTTACATGCACACATCTTGCAGCAGCCCCGTTAAGACATATCATACCAGAACCTCTCTCTCCTGCTATAGTATATGTCTCAAATCTGTTACCGTTCTCAATGTCTACAATATGAACCTTCTCATACTCTCTGATACCAGCTGCTTCAAGAAGTGCAATATCCACAGTTATGCTTCCAACATAATCAAGCTCAGCCTGTGTTACAGTAGCTCTGTGAATCTTGCCATTAAGAAGTGTAATCATCATTATTCTTACCCCCTTTTTAATCATCCTTTGATTATTCACTCTATTCTAAATATGAATAGTAAACTCTGCTATTAAAAATCTTATAACGAAAATGAGAAATTGTCAATAAGTCTTGTTTTTCCAATATAAACAGCTATTGCACAAAGTATTGGTTTCTCAATCTTTGCAACCTGCTGCATAGTAAGTGAATCTACAATCTTAACATAATCAATCTTTGCAAGAGGCTCTGATTCTATCAGTTTTTTCATTTCTGCTACAATCTTTGTTGCATCTCTTTCCCCATCCTCAGCCATTTTCTTTCCAGCCATTATGGACTTGCTGAGAATAAGTGCTGCTTTTCTCTCCTCTGCACTAAGATATGTGTTACGAGAGCTCTTTGCAAGACCGTCTTCTTCTCTTACTATAGGACATCCTATAATCTCAAGATCCATGTTAAGGTCAATAACCATTCTCTTGATAATGGCAAGCTGCTGGGCATCCTTCTCTCCAAAGTATGCTCTGTCCGGCTTAACTATATTAAAAAGTTTATTAACAACTGTACATACCCCTTTAAAATGTACTGGTCTGCTAAGTCCACATAACTCCTCTGTAAGCACATCCATATTTACATAAGAGCAGAAACCGTCAGCATACATTTCGCTTGGCTCTGGATTAAATATAAGGTCTGCGCCTAATTCCTCACAATACTTGCTGTCTTTTGCAAGGTCTCTCGGATAACTTTCAAGATCCTCTGTTGGTCCAAACTGCATCGGATTAACAAATATACTTACAACAACCCTGTCATTGCCTTCCTTTGCTTTAGTTATAAGACTTCCATGACCTTCATGAAGGTAACCCATTGTAGGCACTAAGCCTACAGTGAGTCCTTCCTTTTTCCATGAATTAACATAATCTCTTACTTCTTTAACTGTTTTTACTACTTTCATCTATATGCACCCTGACTTTCCTCTAAAACTCTTCGCCTTTTAATTTTTCAATTATCTCTGCATCTATTTTAAATGTATGTTCTTTAGCAGGAAATGCTCCTTCTTTACATTCTTTAATATATGCTGAGAATCCTTCTTTCATTAATGTACCAACCTCAGCAAATACCTTTACAAACTTAGGATGCATATCTCCATACATAGCAAGCATATCCTGATATACAAGAACCTGTCCGTCACAATTTGCACCTGCTCCAATACCTATAGTAGGAATTGTAAGCTTTTCAGTAATAATTGCTGCAAGGTCTGCAGGTATTCCCTCAAGAACTACTGCACATGCTCCTGCTTCCTGAACCAAAAGTGCATCCTTTATAAGCTGGCGTGCTGCATTCTCACTCTTACCCTGAACCTTAAATCCTCCAAATGCATTAACAGACTGTGGAGTAAGTCCGATATGTGCAACAACAGGAATCTGAGCCTCTACAATAGCCTTAATCTGTGGGCAAACACTTGCTCCACCTTCAAGTTTAACTGCATTTGCACGTCCTTCTTTAATAAGACGTCCTGCATTAATTACTGCATCATAAATACTTGCCTGATATGACATAAATGGCATATCTCCTACTATAAATGCATGTTTTGCCCCTCTTGCAACTGCCTTTGTATGATGAATCATATCTTCCATAGTTACTGATAATGTATCTTCATATCCTAACATAACCATTCCAAGTGAATCACCTATAAGTATTGTATCTATACCAGCCTCGTCCATAAGTTTGGCTGTTGAATAATCATATGCTGTAAGCATTGTTATCTTATCATTGTTCTTTTTCATTTCCATTAATGTTGATATAGTAGTTTTCTTTCTCTCTGACATATAAATCACTTTCCTTTCATATAACTATTTGCTAAGTAACTCCAACATATCCGTATAATCCCTGTCTTTATTCTTTACCTTTGCAATATCTACAAGTTTCTTTGATACATTCTTATAAATAATAGCATCTTCCTCTGTAATAGCATCAAGGTGTTTCTTTATGGTAATTATATCATTACGCTCAACTGGTCCAGTTAATGCGCCGTACAGTCCCTGTTTTTCAAGGTTATTAATATTACCTGTAATAAGTGGCATAAGAGCATTAGTTGCATCCTCTTCACTGAATCCGCACTGAATCAGCATGTCTGTTCCCATCTTTATAATACCAAGCACCTGATTACTAACAACTGCTGCTGCACAATGATACAAAGCCTTCTTCTCTTTATTAAGCTTCTGTACTTTGTTGCCTGTACTTTCAATTAAATCTACTACTTCGTTTATTCTTTTTTTACTACCTTCAACGGTAAATATTGCTTTGGAGATATCCTTGTATGAATTTTCCTTGCTGCTGCATGCAAACAATGGATGAACTGAATAGCCACACGCTCCTGTCATAGCTATGTCCGAAAAGATGTCTGATGAAAGTGAACCACTGCAATGGCATATAATCATATCTGTAAGATTATATCCTCTTATCTGATTCCAAACACTTTCAATCATTGAATCATTAACTGTGATAAATAAAATATCACTTGCACTTACGATACTCTCTAAATCTCTGGTCACTGTTGTTCTTGTAAGCTTTGCTGCTTCCTCTACAGCTTCTTTATCAATATCATAATACCCTATAACGCTGTGTCCATGCATTACGAAATGTCTTCCTAAAGTACATCCGACTTTGCCGGCACCTATAAAACCTATCTTCATGCTACCACCTCCTAAATTAATAAGAGGTATCGTATATCTTTCCGGTACAGTTTCTAATCCTAGAATACCATCCGACTAAAATATAACATGTTTTTTTATAATAGTCAATAGGTGTTTTAATATTTATGCAAAAACATTTATAAATATGCATAAGAACGAGTTTTGCCTGCGGCGGGTCGCTAAAGGCGACATCTTCCTATCCACCGCAGTGCGATCCTCGTGAAGCATTTTTACATTTTTTATATCTTATTGTTCAAACCAGACATTCAGTTCATTTTCATCCACATAACCTTCTGATTCTGTATAATAACAACCTTTACAATATCCAACTTTCTCAGAAAACATTTGTATTTCACCATATCCAGCATTATATTTATCTTCCAAATCGGCGAATTTTTCTTTCTTATTATTCTTAATATCTATTTTATAAATAGCATCATTATTTATAACATATGCTATGTCATCTAACATACAAAAGTTTCTGATGCACATACCATCTG
>JAILNW010000152.1 GCA_024691145.1 Lachnospiraceae bacterium | reverse complement strand
TTTCAAGCTCGATTGATTAGCCAGAATGAGTAAGTCTTTGCGAACAACAAAGATACTGCCGTTCACAGAGGAGTCGAAAGACGAAATCTACGTTATCAGCGAAGATATAGGTACCATGGAATGCTCCACAAGTTCCATGCTCTACGGTCTGTGGTTAAACATCTCTGAGGGTAGGAGAAGTGCTGTGGATATATATAACCGCTGTATCACTCAAAAGGTGATTGCCTGCCGTAATGATATCGCTGAAATCCAGTTTCAGCATATCAGACTATGACAGGTCATAACATTGGCGATGTGGAAAAACCCCCGTAAGGGGAGAATCACAGATGGACTGCATTCCTGCAGTTCACTGTGCAGGTGAAGACCATCGGCGAAAGCCGCAAAAAAGAAAGGAGGACATCAGCAATGCTTGATGTTAGTGTAATCGATTTATCCGGTCAGTTGCTGATGCCGACTTCCCGGGTAAAAGCGAGGAAGTTACTAAAGTATAAGGTGTCAAGTACTTTTGTACAATTTATATTATTTAAAAATGTACAATTTCATTTTTTAACTCATAGTATATCTTTATAATTCTATCACAATGATAATTAAAGTATTGACATTAGGAACCCACATATATGATGAGAACAGGCTGTCAACAGGCATTGTACTGAGCGTTGAGCACTCAGTACCAAGACTGTTGGCACTACCGTGCAGCCTATCATATATATCACCTTATATCAATTCATGAAATACCTGTTACTATAATTTTTTGCTAGTTGATATCTTCTGTAACATATTCTTTTATACGATACGAATTACCAGTTATAGTGATAACGTTTGAATGATGCAGTATTCGATCAAGAATTGCATTTGCAACTATTGCTCCGTTAAATATAGTATCCCAATTGCTGAAATTCATATTAGTAGTTATAATTGTGCTCTTTTTCTCATATCTCATATCTATTAATTGAAAAAAGAGATTTGAGTCACTTTCATCTATTGAAATATACCCTAACTCATCAATTATTAATAACTTATATCTATTAAGATATTTTAGCTTGGCTTCTAGTCTATTCTCCATCTTTGCCTTTTTTAACTGCTGTATGAGATCGTGACATTTAATAAAATAAGTGCTTATTCTTTTTTTAGCTGCAATAATACCTATAGATGTTGCCAAATGAGTTTTGCCAACGCCACTATTACCTAAAAAAACAATATTTTCATTATTTTCCATAAACCTTAATGTTGCTAATTCTAATATTTCTTGCTTATTAATACCTTGTTGAAAATCAAAATCAAAATCTGCTAATTCTTTTATAAATGGAAAAGCAGCAACTTTTACCATACTTTTTGAAGCGTTTTCAATCTTGCGATCTACCTCATAGTTTGTAAGTTTAAGTAATCCATCTGTAAACGATAACGTATTTCCTGACACTAAACTTGCCACTTCTGTTAAATGTTCTTTTATCTGTGTCAAGCCAAGTGAATCTAAATTCTGTTCCAATTGTTTATAAGTGCTATTCATTTATATATCCCTTCCTAATAGTCGTAAGTTTTCCTTTGCTTTTTCATAAATACTGTTCTCATTAAAAGCATGCGATATTTTAGCTATCTCAATATAGTGTGAAGGTAAATAATTTAGAATATTATCATTTATTTGATGCACTGCTATCAAGTTTGTGTTATAATAAATATGTAAATGATTATCATACACTTGTATTGAAACATGCTTATTAACGTATTCTGGTGGTACAGAATATTGATGGTTTTTATAGCTAACCATACATGAGCGATTTACTTTCACGCAAGATGTATTGATTTGATAAGACTTTCTTATTTCATGTCTTGGAAGAGGAGATAAGAAGGTCTTTTCTTTTTCAAAATACATTATAGGAATACGACCTGTTCCCTTAACTACTGAACAATTAACTCTATTATTTATTTTTTCAACAAGTTTAGTTAATTCGTCGTAGTCTAGTGTTCCACTATATGCATGTATTTCATCTAATATTTTCATTGGTGCTTCTACTTTGCCTTTTGTTTTCGGACAATAAGCAATGCAAGGTTTAACTTGAAAACCATAATCATCAGCAAATTGCTTAAACTTATTGTTTATTTTTCCTGGTGATTTTTTTGTTCTTGCTTCATCCATAACAGTTGTCATATTATCTGTTACTATTTCTTTAGGAACGCCTCCAAATGTATCAAATGCATTGTCTAAGAAGTTAAATAATATATCTTGGGTTTTAGATAAAGACAATCTATAAACCCTAAATCTTGAATAAGATAGTAAGAGTACAAATACATTTACAATTACTTCGTTCCCATTTTTCAATTTAAAAGATATACTTTCTTTCCAATCAAGCTGTGCTTGCTGCCCTTTATCCGTTTCAAATCGAACAGTAACATCCTTTACATTGGATGGCTTATGTTTCTTAAAATAATTATCAAACTCACTATATTTCTTTAAATAAAGACAAAAATTCACATAACTTCCTGAATAATTATAGTTGTCTTTTAAATATTGCCAAAGAACTGATTTATAATAAAATATTTGAGAAGTATTATTATTTAATAAGTTTTCAATTATATTATAATAATCTGTTAGGCAATTTGAGCGTTTTCTTGTAGAAGACTTCTTAAATCCATTTAAGTATTTATCAACAGTTCTTCTATCAATGTTCAACTCTCTAGCTATCTGGCTTTTGTTTACTTTCATTCCTCCTACCTCCATAAATGGCTTTAGTTTTACTAAATCTTCTTTAGTTTTTATCTCAATATCTGTTATGATATTTGACTTTGTAATCATATTGAGTCCCTCCTTGTAACTCAATATCATAACATAAATTGTGTATATTTATATAATACTTTTTGTACATTTTTAATTATAACCTAATACTAAAGACCGGAAAAGCGATTATATTCAGCTATATGCCGTTTGCCATTCAGCTGAATTATACAGTAAGCAATCCCGTTGTTCAGGAGATTGAGGTCTGTATGGATACAGGCTCTGAACACATCGGTATCTCAGTCAAAAGCGAAAAGCATGAGTTTCTACATCTGCAGGCTGATA
>JAILNW010000142.1 GCA_024691145.1 Lachnospiraceae bacterium | reverse complement strand
TGCAAATGTTATGGACGCTACACAGGAATTCTTTGAGGAATTCAGTGAAAATACTGAGGCATTGTCAGTGAGTATAGAAAATGTAAAAGAAACAGTTATTAACATGAATACTGTTATATCGGAGTCAGCTAATAAAATTTCAGATGTTAATGATATGTCAGCAGAATTAGCAGATGATATAGATGAACTTGTAGAAATTTCAGATAAGAATATGAGTAACAGTGATATAATAGCAAATGAAGTAAAAAAATATGCATAGAAAGCAGGCGGTACAAATTGTGCCGCCTGTTTTTTATGATATAAAAAAAGTATATAAGGAAGACATTTCTCTTAGTTTATTAACATCTTTTATAATCATTTCACAGATATAATCAATTTCTGCTTCAGTTGTGTATGAATTAAATGTAAGTCTTAATGCACCAGATGCAATATCATCAGGAAGTCCCATGGCAGAAAGTACATGGGAAGGTTCTGTAATAGCAGAAGTACATGCAGAACCACCTGATGCACAAATTCCCTGCTCGTTAAGCAGTTCCATAAGGGAAGGGGATTCTATAAATTGAAAACTGAAATTCACATTGCTGCTAAGGCGGTTAGTTAAACTTCCATTAAGCCTTGAAAATGGAAGTTCTTTTAGTATCCTTGTTATTAATTTTTCTCGTAATATAAGTTCTTTGTTACGTTTTGAATCTGAATCAGTATATGCGATTTTACAAGCAGTTCCCATACCCACAATTCCAGCAACATTTTCAGTACCTGCTCTAAGTTTATTTTCCTGATCTCCACCATGTATAAAACTCGTAATATCTATCCCGTCTCGCACATATAAAAATCCAACACCTTTAGGAGCATGGAATTTATGACCACTTACGCTTAACAAATCTATATTGTATTCATCAACATTAATGTTTATATGTCCATATGCAGCAACAGCATCAGTATGAAAAATGATATTATGCTTTTTTGCAATTTCTCCAATTTCCTTAATTGGCTGTATAACACCAGTTTCATTATTAGCAAACATTACAGATATAAGAATAGTGTCATTCCTTATGGAATTTTCAAGCTGCTTTAGATTAATTATACCAAATTCATCAACATCAATATATGTTATATCATAGTTCTTCTTTTTTAGATAATTACAGGTATTTAATATGGCATGATGTTCGATTTTAGATGTTATAATATGACCGTAATTTTTCCCATAACTATCAGCTATTGATTTTAAAGCCCAGTTATCAGATTCGGTGCCACCATTTGTAAAATAAATATTGTGAGGCATTGTGTTTAATGTATCTGCAATTATTTTTCGTGAGTCATTAATAGCATTTTTACTTATTTCAGCAAATGAATAAGAACCAGAGGGATTGCCATAAAAATCTTTGTAAAATGGCATCATTGCATCTAAAACTTCAGGTAATACCATGGTTGTTGCAGCATTATCCATATAAATAAGATTATTCATTGGTGACTCCTTGTACTATAATATACATTATATGTAGGATGATGTGGAATGTTTATGATTTTTTAATCATTTTTTAATTGATTTTTGGTTACGAATTGGTTACAATTATAGTATAAGGTATTTTTAAATCCATGAAAATGGTGCCAGCTTTTGGGGTGAAGTAACTAAAGGAGGCTGGCGATATGAAGGAACTAAAACAACAACCAACAAGACAACTACAGATATTACAAGCCATAATTGCCGGTGAAAGGACCCTCGAGAGTTTACATAGTGCCCAGATGAGTCTGAATGTAGCATCTGTAGATAATGTAACAAGTAGTGAAGGGAATATTCTTAAAAAACTTGTGAAACATCTGAATGCAGATGATGTATCAATTCATATGAATGAAGCAAAACAAAAGATGAATGCTTTATCTGAAATATTGGGTGAGATAGAGGTTTATCAGGATTTGGACACAGAATTAAAAGATTATATGAAATACACAGATATGCTTTTTGATGTGATACAAGACAACTTTATGTTGCAGACCAAAATTAACGAGGCAAAAATTCAGGTAAGATATGCCACAAGAAACATTGGTTTTGTGATTGAAAAACTAAAGGATATGTATATTAACATGGAGATTTAAGGAATGAAAGGGAAAAGACAACTAAATAAGTTTTAGAATATAGCTGGTATTTTTTTATCAGCTATATTTCTGTATTATTCACAATTAGAACATAATTTTCTGATAAAATAATTAAAGCTTTGGATTAAAAATGATATGGGTGATTTTCTTGCAATATACAGATAATATTTTAAATATAAAAGGAATTGGTGAAAAAACAGCAGCTTTACTTAATAAAGTCGGAGTATTCTCAGTTGGAGATTTAATTGAGTATTATCCAAGAAATTATGATGTATTTAAACCAATTCAAAGTATAAAAGATGCACAGTATGATGAAACTGTTACCATAGAAGGTTTTATTACAGACAGTGTTAATATTAAAAAGTCAGGCAGGCTGACAATTCTTACAACCCGACTAAAGGATTCCGATGACAGCATAAGGGTAGTATGGTTTAATATGCCATATTTAAAGAACATGATTAAACTTGGTAACAGATTTATATTAAGGGGAAAAGTATCAAGGAATAATGGCTACTTACAGTTAGAACAGCCTAAGATTATTAGTAAGGAAGAATATTATAAAAGCGTTAATACAATGACGCCGGTATATTCACTTACTCATGGGCTGAATAATACAACAATTGTGAAGGCAGTGAGTCAGGCAATTGGTGAACTTGAGTTTGATAAAGAATATTTGCCTGTGGATATTAGAAAGAAGTACAATTTATGCGGATATTCAAAAGCTGTTAAGAATATTCATTTTCCAAAAACAATGGAAGATATGCTTGAAGCAAGGAAAAGACTTGTTTTTGATGAATTTTTCATATTTTCTCTGGCTGTTAACAGACTTAAAGAGGATAAGAACAAGACTTTAAATAGTTACAGGCTTAATAAGGATAGTGACCAGACATTATATAAGAAGGTAATGGATTCACTGCCATTTACTTTAACTAATGCACAGCTTAAAACGGTGGATGAGATTTATAATGATATGTCAGGGGAATATTGTATGAACAGACTTGTTCAGGGTGATGTAGGCTCTGGAAAGACTATCGTTGCGATACTTGCACTGGTTATGATTGTACAGGAAGGATATCAGGGAGCACTGATGGCTCCTACAGAAGTGCTTGCTTTGCAGCATTATGAAAGTATGAAAGAACTGCTTTTGCCATTTGGATTATCTGTTGTACTATTAACAGGTTCTATGACAGTAAAGGAAAAGAAGGAAACTTATGAAGTTATAAAGAATCATGAGGCTGATATTATAATAGGTACACATGCACTTATACAGGAAAAAGTAGAATATGATAATCTTGGACTTGTAATTACAGATGAACAGCACAGATTTGGTGTAAGGCAGAGGGATATATTTTCAAAGAAGGGTGATAAACCACATATACTGGTTATGAGTGCTACACCTATACCGAGAACTTTAGCTATTATACTTTATGGTGATCTTGATATTTCTATTATTGATGAATTGCCTAAGGACAGACTTCCTATAAAGAACTGTGTTGTAGATACATCATACAGGGAAAAGGCCTATAAGTTTATTGCAAAAGAAGTGGCAGCAGGAAGACAGGCTTATGTAATTTGTTCAATGATAGAAGAGAGTGAGAATATTGAAGCTGAGAATATAAAGGATTATGTGGAAAGGCTTCGAATTAATCTGCCTCCTTTTGTGACAGTTGAAGGTCTTTATGGAAAGATGAAGCCTAAAGAGAAGAATGACATTATGGAGAGGTTTGCTAAAAATGAGATTAATGTTCTTGTATCGACGACAGTAATTGAAGTTGGTGTAAATGTTCCTAATGCAACTGTTATGATGGTAGAAGATGCACACAGATTCGGTCTTGCACAGCTTCATCAGTTAAGAGGAAGAGTAGGACGAGGAAAATACCAGTCATATTGTATATTTATTTCTGGTAACGATAGCAAAAAGATTATGGAAAGACTTGGTATACTTAATAAATCAAATAATGGTTTCTTTGTTGCGGAAGAGGACCTTAAGCTTAGGGGACCTGGTGATTTGTTTGGAATAAGACAAAGCGGAGATATTTCCTTCAAAATAGGAGATATATTTAATGATGCTGCTTCACTTAAAGAAGCGTGTGAAGGGGCAAAGGATATATCATTGGAAAATATTAGAAAAATGATAAAAGAAAATTCCTGGATTGAAAGAAAGATTATTGACTATTCAGGTAATGCAATATTATAATGATATATGGATATTTTGTTTTGCAGAATGGAGCATGAGGTTATGGGAAAGAAAAATAACAAGAAAAGACGTAATACTAATACTCAGATAAAAAAGAATATCAGAAAGAATGGTGCCAAGGGCAACATTAAAAAGGTTAATAATTCAATAAAAAAAGAAGTAAAGAATATAAATGAAGAGATTAAGAATGATGTTAAAACTGTTGCTGAATTGGTAAAAGAGGATGTGACTGCTAATAAAGCCAATACTTTAAAAACGGCTAATGGCGGAAAGATTAGAAAAGTCAGTGAAGCAACCGCAGAAAGCACAACTTTTAACAGGAGAATTAAGCCTCACCTTATTAAATTTAAGAAATTTTTAGCAGATAAGTGTGCACCTTTTAATAGAAAGATTAAGGAAAAGACATCACCTGCTATTAAGAAGGCAGCTGTAAAGCTGGAACCATTTAATAATAAGGTAGTTAAGCCTGTAGGTAAGAAACTTAATGAGTTTTATAACTGCAAAGCTGTGGTTTTAATTCGAAAATGCATTAAGAATGGATACTTGTACATAACTGATCATATTAAGCTTATTTATTTAAGAATGCTTAATGCACCATTTAGAACGGCACTTGTACTTGCGTTTATTTCCATTTTATATGTTGAGTCTATGTCAAGAAGATCGTTTTTTGATGCAATTGTATTTATCGGACAAAAACCTATGATTTTCTTCTTGAATTACCTTATTGTACTTGCACCATTTTTACTTGCAATTATGATAAGAAGAAAGATGGTTGTATATACATTTTTCTCATTGTTATGGGTGCTTGTAGGAACTACAGATTATATGCTTCTTACTCACAGAACAACACCTTTTACTGGTGTAGACCTAAAGATATCAAGAGATGAGATTACTGTAGTATTTAATTACCTTAATGCGACTGAAAGTATGTTGCTTGTTGTAGGCATTATACTTGCACTTCTGCTTATACTTGCATTATTTATTTTCTCTAAGAAGACAGAATGCAAGCACGGAAGAGTTGTTTCAACATTAATGGTTATTGCAATGTGGTTAGGTATTTATTATTCAATAATTGTTGGGATTAATACAGATGTACTTACTACTAAGTTTGGTAACTTAGGTATTTCATATCATGATTATGGTATGCCATATTGTTTTGTAGTAACAATTGTTGATACAGGCATTGCAAGACCTAAGGATTATTCTAATGAAGTAATTGATAATATTGTAAGTACTGAAAAACCACAGGCTGAAACTGGTGAAGTTATAGAGCCTGCTAAGGAAACTAAACCAATTGAAGAACTTCCTAATGTTATATTTATTCAGTTAGAATCCTTTATTGATCCTATGCTGATTCATAATGGTATTACATATTCTGAAGACCCTATACCTTATTATAGAAGTCTCAGGGAGAATTATTCTTCAGGATATCTTACTGTTCCTACGGTTGTTGCAGGTACATGTAATACAGAATTTGAAGTTATTACCGGTATGAATCTTGGCTTCTTTGGACCAGGTGAGTATCCATATAAGACTATTCTTAAGGAATCAACATGTGAAAGTATGGCTTATGACCTTAAGGCATTAGGTTATACACCTCATGCTATACATAATCATACATCAGGTTTCTATGGAAGAAATCTTATATATTCACACTTTGGATTTGATTCATTTACTGGAATTGAGATGATGCATGATACATCTAAGACAGCTAATGGAAGCTGGACTAAGGATGATGTACTTCCAGGTTGTGTTGTTGACTGCCTTAACTCATCAGAGGGCAAGGATCTTATATACATGGTTACAGTACAGAGTCATGGAACATATAATAGTGATATTCCGGCTGAGGAACAGTTTATAACTGTTACTGGTGATGTGGATAGCGATTTATTGCAGCAGTTTAATTATTATATTAATCAGGTTAAGCAGGTTGATAATATGATTAAAAACCTGATAACTACATTATCTTCAATGGACGAGAAGTATGTTGTTGTTATGTATGGTGATCATATACCGGGACTTAACTTGTCAGATGAGATGTTTGATGATAAGACTATATATGAGACAGAGTATGTTATCTGGGATAATTACGGACTTGAAAAGAAAGATATGAATCTTACTTCATATCAGATAGCCTCTGAAGTATTTGACAGAATAGGCATACATGAAGGTACAATATTTAAGTATCATCAGGATACTGATAAGGAAGATGAGAATTATCTTAAGGGACTTGAGTACTTACAGTATGATATGCTCTATGGACAGCATTATGTTTATGGAGGAAAGAATCCATATGAAGCAACTAATATCAGATATGGTGTTAAGGATATAGTTCTTGATAATGTAACATATGATGGTGAGTATCTGTATGTTTCAGCTAATGATAAGTACTTTAGCAAGTACAGTAAAGTATTTATTAATGAAACAAGAAAGAAGACGGAGGTTATATTCTCTAACCTGCTTCGAGTTAAGGTTTCACCAGAAGAGCTTGTTGATGGTTCTGTTATTACGGTTCATCAGATTAATGCTTTGGATGTGGAATTCGCTGTGTCTAATGAATTTACATACAATGCAGCAGATAATCCATATGATGAGCTTCCGGCAGATGGTGTTGATGACACAATAACTGATAATAATGAAGATGTGGATATTAACAATGTTGACGTTAATGAAGTCGATATGGATAATAATGATACACAAGAGAATAATTAATTATAATCCCCGTTATATAAGATATGACGGGGATAGTTTTAGGAGGAAGAATTTTGGCTGATATAATACTTAAAAAAGGTGAAGGAAGAACTGTAAAAGCGGGAGGCTTATGGATTTATGACAATGAGATAGATAAGACCGAGGGTGCTTATGAGAATGGGGATATTGTAAATGTCCTTGATTTTGATGGATATTTTATGGGCAAAGGTTTTATTAATGATAATTCCAAAATAAGAGTAAGGCTTTTAACAAGAAAAAAGGATGATGTGATTGACAGGGCATTTTTAAGAAAAGTTCTTACTAATTGCTGGGAATACAGAAAAAAGGTTGTTGATATATCAAGCTGCAGACTTGTTTTTGGAGAAGCTGATTTTCTTCCAGGTATTGTTATTGATAAGTTTGAAGATGTACTTGTTGTACAGTCATTAGCTCTTGGTATTGATAAATTAAAGCCTGTTATTATTGAAGAACTTATGGATATTTTGAAGGAAGATAATATATTAATAAGAGGCGTTTATGAAAGAAGTGACGCTAAAGTAAGACTTAATGAAGGTATGAAGAAGTATAAGGGCTTTATAGGTAATGAGTTTGATACAAAGGTTATTATTACTGAGAATGGTGTTAAATATTATGTTGATATTGCTGATGGTCAGAAGACAGGATTTTTCCTTGATCAGAAGTATAACAGAGAGGCTATAAAGAAGATTTGTAAAGACGCAAGGGTTCTTGATTGTTTTACACATACAGGTTCATTTGCCCTTAATGCAGGGCTTGCAGGAGCAAGGGAAGTTACAGGTGTTGATGCTTCGGAACTTGCAGTTAATCAGGCTACAGAGAATGCAAAACTTAACAACCTTGATGACAGAGTAAAGTTTATATGTGAGGATGTATTTGATTTGCTTCCCAGACTTGAAAAGGAGAATGAAAAGTATGATGTTGTTATTCTTGATCCTCCTGCCTTTACAAAGTCACGTAATTCTGTAAAGAATGCTACAAAGGGCTACAGAGAGATTAATATAAGAGGTATGAAACTTGTAAAGAATGGCGGATATCTTGCAACTTGTTCATGCTCACACTTTATGACTCCGGAACTTTTTTCAAAGGCCATTGCTCAGGCAGCCAAAAGTGCTGGAAAAAGATTAAGACAGGTGGAATTTAAAACTCAGGCGCCGGATCACCCAATACTCTGGATGGCAGACGAATCATATTACCTTAAGTTTTACATTTTCCAGGTAATAGATGAAAGATAATTTTAATTTGTTTCTAATGAAAGATGAGTTTTTTATTGGTATACTTGTAGATGTAGTTTATATATAAAAATTTTTACTTACATGGAGGGACTATTATGACTAACATTGAAAACAACACAGTATTTCATTTGAAACCTATTACAGAGGATGAAGTAAGACCAGAGATTGCAGTTCTTTTGGTTGATGGAGAGGAAATCGTTGGTGCATATAAAACTGTACGAGACCAGATGATATTTACAAACAAACGTATTATATCAGTGGACGTTCAGGGAGTAACAGGAAGCAGGGTTTCTTATTCAACACTTCCATATTCAAAAGTACAGTTTTACTCTATTCAGACACCTGGACTTGCTGAAATTGTAGCAGATTCGGAACTTACACTTGCATTTGCTAATGGTGTAAATATAATATTTGAATTCAGCGGAAAGTGCAATGTATTAAGAATAAGCAAGATAATTGCACAGTATCTGTTGTAAAATAAAATAATATAAAATAGAAATGAGGTACTTATGAATATATTTGCAGAGTTTGTTATAATAAATAATGAAAAACCACTAGATGATATAATAAATATTATAGATATGGATTATAGTAGTAAGACAGACAAAGGCGAAACTTTTTTTTGGGGGAGTTGTAAACAACATTGTCGTGTTCAAGAATACTATGATGTATCCTATTTTTTTGAAGAAGATGTGGAATGTGAAATAGAAACATTATTGATGTCGATGTATAAAAGGTTGAATATATATAAGGAACAATTAATAGATTATATTACTTCAAATGACACAGAAATAATTGTTCGTATTTCATTTGATTATAATGATAATCCGGTAATTTCTATTCCTAACTATTTCCTAAAATTTATTGCCGATTTAGAAGGGGAAATTGAGTTTGACATTTAGTTAAGTCAAAATTAATATTAAAAACGATATCGATAGAATTTTCGATATCGTTTTTTTACAGTGTGCCAAGCATGGCACTAGTCTAGTTGGTGAAAGTCCAACCACGGGTATTTACCGCCAAGTGTAGTGAACCACAAGCTGGTACCAGTAATGTTATAGGTGAAGGAAGTGCTATAGCAAAACTCTTGAGCCTACGAACAGAAACTTGATAAGGCGATTAGGTGGGTAAGATTGCTGTTCAAATCAAAACCCTAATGGTAAACGTACACCGAAGTTGTAAATCAAGAGGTTGAGGAGTGAAAGATGGGACCTTAATACTGGATTCTTTTTATGAACTCGCAGAAGATAATAGAGACATGTCAGTGGTGGTACAAATGAAAATAAAAGAATATTCTGAAATGATAGGAACTGAAAAAGATGGAGTAAGCTGCTTGAAACGTTAAAAGAAAAGTGGAATCAGCCATTACCTAATAAGAAAAATCTTTATTGTGATTTTGAGATTGATGAATCTTGGCGAATAGGTGATATTTCTATTGATATTATTTTAGATGAAAGTATAAAATAGCTTTATCCAGCTATAGGCATGGATAAGGCTGTTTTTACTATATAGAAGAATAAGTGAGGATTTTTATTGTTATAATTTTCTTTTTACAGTTCATTTTTATTGAAAAGCATTGACTTATATGGTAGAATATCGGAGAGAAGGTGACAGTTATGGACTTTAAGTTAGAGAGGAATAGCAAAGGCATATGTCCTGGAACAGATAATATAAAGGCTGTATTAGAATACTTGGGAAATCCTCA
>JAILNW010000135.1 GCA_024691145.1 Lachnospiraceae bacterium | reverse complement strand
ATAGCAATTCCTCCATTTTTTAATTTTACCTGCTTATTTATTTATACTCTTAAATATCCCTCAATTGTTGATATAATGATTTCCTAACCTTTTTTCTTGTAACTTCAATCAAATTCAATTTTGTATAGTCTACTACGATTGTTTTAATAGGATCAGCTTTTAAAATATTGCTAAATTCTTTAAACAATAACTGCTTATCTTCCTCCTTCTTCATATCAATAAAGTCTATAATTATAATCCCTCCAAGATTCCTAAGTCTTAATTGTCTTGCAATCTCTTTGCAGGCCTCAAGATTAGTCTTTAAAAATGCCTTTTCTGCATCCTGCTTTCCAATTATACTTTTAGACGTATTGACATCAATCGAAACAAGTGCTTCAGTTGGCTCAATAACAATTGTACCTCCCGACTTAAGCCAAACCTTCTTTTTCAATGCATCATTTACTATACTTTCAATATTAAGCAGTTCCTTTAATCCTATAGTTTCATCATCATAGAACTTTAGCTTATCTAAATTATGACTTTCTGAAATATACAGATATTGCTTAATATTGTCGTATATACATCTGTCATCAGTTACAATTTCATTTATATTAAAAGAATAACTGTCTCTAATGTCTGTTATATAAGCTAACGGAGCCTCATATAACTTGCTGAATGCCGTTCTATAAACAGAATTCTTAATAATATCCTTATAAATACCAATTAGTTTTTCAATCTCATCTTTTAATATATCTTCGCTAATATCATATGCGTTTGTTCTTATTATAATACCATATTGGTCGCTTGCATAGTCCGAAAATACATTTTTTAGAAAATTTATTGATTTTTTTTCTTTAATTTTTTCAGAAACCGATATTCCTCTGTCATTATGTATTATTACAGAATACTTTCCACTTATATTTAGTTTTCCTGAAACAACAGGAGCTTTGTCATTTATCGGATCCTTTGTTACCTGAACAACAATCTCATCTCCTGGTACAAGTTTTGTATAATCCTTCTTTTCATTAAGAAAAATAACATTATTAAGGTCACTAAAAGGGAAAAAACATATTACGCCATTTTCTATCTCAACAAATGCAGCTTCAATATTCTTTACAAGATTCTTGACCTTCCCAATATAAATATTCCCAAGAATGCTTTTATTAGTTGTCTTTTCAGCGTTAATTTTAACTGCAGTACCATTTTCAAACTGAACAGATAATATATAATCTTTATAATGGGTTATAACAAGTTTATTACTATCCATATTACGTCCTATTACTCCTTTAATTACTGTTCACAAATAATTCCCTTTGAATAAGCATATCATATGCATCTTTACCTAAAAGAGGCTTTATAGCATCATCATCTTCCCTGTAATACATCTCTGTTCTGTGATACTGATATGCAAACTCATTATAATTAATATTGCAGAATTCACATAATGCTTTGATAATTAACTCTGGTTTTAAATTATTCTCGCTTCCTGCTGATAAAGTCATTACTACATGTATCTGATTATCAAAAATCTCAGCACAGGAATTAGAATAGTCAAAGTCATTATAATCAATATTAATAATTAATGGTTTAATATCAACTTCTTTTTCGCTTTTTTTAGTAGCCTTAATAACTTTTATTTCGTCAGAACTGTATAATTCTTTAATTTTTTCTCTAAAAATATTTTTAAAATAATAAATCTCCTGGTTATATCCATCTTTTACAGATACAAGATATGTTGCCGCAGCTACTATGGACATGGAGTTCTTGCATTCATCACTTAATTTTGCCGCTCCTGCAATGTACATGCCATCAACCATCTGCTCATTCAGTCTGTCAATCAGGACTTTGTTATCAATATCTTCATTAAGGCTCACATCTAAATATTCTCCGTCACTTGTAAGCCCTGTGCCAAGAGGAGAGGCAAAAGACATAATCATATGAGGATTATATCCTTTAGAATATGATACATCTATCTTTGCTCTTTTAAATGCTTTTTGAAAATATCTCATAATATCCAGATGTCCTAAAAACTTCATAACACCAAATTTATAAAAAATTATTCTATAATTCACATTAATCATCCTTTAACTTTCAGGCAAACTCCTGTCTTAAATGTTCCTGCACCACATCCTGAACACTTTGTCATGCAGTTAAGGGTAACCTCTTCATTCTTGCCTTTGTTATATTCATTCCATAAAAACTTCTTTGTAACACCAATATCAATAAAATCCCAGGGAAGTATCTCATCAAATTCTCTTTCTCTTGTTGTATAAAAGTTTATATCAATATTATGTTCCTTAAAAGTTTCTATCCAGGCGTCATATTTGAAAAATTCACCCCAGGCGTCAAATATAGCACCCTTTTTATACACATCATAAATAACAGGGCAAAGCTTTCTGTCACCTCTTGCAAGTATTCCCTCAAGTAATGTGGTTTCAGCCTCATGCCAATTATATTTAATGCTCTTATAGTTGAGCTGTTCTTTCATCTTTCCATTAAGAAAACGCTGCTTTTCCAAAAATTCCTCAACAGTATTCATACGAACCCACTGAAATGGAGTAAATGGTTTAGGAACAAAGAATGATGTACTTGATGTAATACTTACTTTTCCATTACGTTCATCCTTAGGAATAGTATAGTACTCTCTTGCTATCTCATCAGATAAAACCGCAATCTGTTCAATATCCTCATAGGTCTCAGTAGGTAGCCCAAGCATAAAATATAACTTAACTTTATTCCAGCCACTGATAAAAGCATCCATAGCTCCTTTAAGAATTACTTCTTTAGTAAGACCTTTATTAATTACATTACGTAATCTCTGTGAACCTGCCTCCGGAGCAAATGTAAGACTGCTTTTTCTAACGTCCTGAACTTTACTCATAACATCAAGCGAAAATGCATCTATTCTTAATGAAGGCAGTGAAATGTTTATTCCTTTACTGCTAATCTCATCAATAAGATAATAAACAAGTTCCTGAAGTTTAGAATAATCACTTGAACTTAAAGAACTAAGTGATATTTCTTCATGTCCTGTTGATTCTAGCATCTTTATAGCCAGATCTTTAAGATAATCAACATCTCTTTCTCTTACAGGTCTGTAAATCATACCTGCCTGGCAGAATCTGCAGCCTCTTGTACAGCCTCTTTGTATCTCAAGAACAACACGATCCTGTGTAACTTTGATATATGGAACTAATGGCTTTTCAGGATAACTTGAAGCATCCAGATCCTTTACAATTTCCTTCTTTACTTTCTTTGGAATATCATCATATACAGGTTCAAAGTTTTTAATTGTACCATCTTCATTGTATTCAACATTATAAAGAGATGGTACATAAATACCACTAATTCTTGAAGCTCTTCTTAAAAACTCTTCTCTTGTTTTATTTGTTTTTTTATATTCTTTGTATACATCAAGAAGTTCCTTATAAGATGTTTCTCCTTCACCAATATAAAACATATCGAAAAAGTCTGCAATAGGTTCAGGATTATAAGCACATGGACCTCCGCCTATTACAATTGGACAGGAATCATCCCTGTCTTTTGAATATATTGGAATTTTTGATAAATCAAGTATCTGTAATATATTAGTATAACACATCTCATATTGCAGTGTTATGCCTAAAAAATCAAAGTCCTTTACAGGTGTCTGGGATTCAAGGGCAAATAAAGGTATATCATTCTCTCTCAATACTTTATCCATATCTACCCATGGTGAGTATACTCTTTCACAGTAAGTATCTTCTCTTTTATTAAACATATCATATAAAATCTGTATGCCTAAATGTGACATACCTATCTCATACACATCAGGAAAACACATGCAAAATCTAATATCCACACTTTTATAATCTTTTCGCACCATATTAAATTCATTACCAATATATCTTGCTGGTTTTTCAACCTTTAAAAGAAGTTCATCTTTTAATGCAGACTTAATCATGCTTTTTTTCATATATATCACCTAATAAATTATCCTTCAAAGTAATCGTCGATAACTCTTTCTATAAAATCAATACTCCAGTCAGGATGTTCATTAATAATAACATTCTTTATGCCTTCAACTCTTTTTAGATAATTCTCCTCTTTTGAACTTTCTGTATCAAACTGTTTTAAATACTCCTCTGTAGCTACTTCATCAAAAAACTTTCTTACAGTTTCAATGCGTTTTTCTTCTTTAGTGATCCCTTTTTTATACTTCTTTGCTTCTTTATAGGAATAAAAAGTCATATATCCAAATCCAGCAGCTATAACAACTAAAAGGATCTTTTGTATTGTTGTTTGAAATATTCCAAAAACTTTACAAAAACTAAGTATAATAATAACAATCTCTATTATGGAAAAAGCACCAAATATAATTGCAGAAGAATAATTATCGTTGTATTTTTCAATATTATATTTATATATATCACCTTTTTTATTCGTGAATTTTGATAAAGACGGTTCGTCGTCTTCATCTTCATAATTTGAATTGTTTTCTTCTGTAGACTCTGTTACATCATCATCTTCTTCAAGTTCCTCAGAATCTTCATTATCAAAAGACTCATCTTCTATATCCATTTCATAATCGATATCTTCATTATAATCCTCCTCAACCATCTCATCTATGGCCAGTAAGACATCTTTAGTATTTACAGTATTTTTATTGTTTTTTTTATTTTTCTTGTTTGACATTTTCTAGCCCCTTTTCTTCCATTTTTTTATAAAAACATATATATTTTAACAAATATTACAAAATTAATCAATACCTAAGTTTGTATATAAAACAAAAGAAACACAGCCATAATGACTGTGTCTGCATATATTTTATATAGTAAGCTATGAAAAATCTTTGGGGTTTCCCTAAATCAGCAGCGGGGGTTGGGTTGCCTCTGCTGATTCAGGTTAATGTATATTTGGTTATGGTAATACCTAAATCATATTGAACGAGGTTCAATACAAAATTGGATTAAGTTAAATGTAATTATTAATTGGATTAATTAATTCATATCTAACTTATGATTTTATTTTAAAGCACCCTGGAATATTTTTCAACATAAATGACGTGAACAACATTTTTTTGTTACAAACGACATTTTAAATAAAAATCGGGTCGTTATTGTACAAAAAACTAATACAATAGTGACCCGTTTCTCTAACAATTTGATTTTGGATGAACAATTATGTCGATTGAAAATATCTTTCCATCAACATCATATTTAACTGTTCCATTATATTTTTCAGCACATCTTTCAATATTGGCTGTACCATATCCATGAGCCCTTTTATCATTCTTATCCGTATATGGTCTGTTATTTACCATAATAATATCCTTTGATATGTAATTATGCTCGTGGAACAGTATCTTTCCTTCAAATACCCCTACGCTTATATATATCTTCCTGTATTCCGGATTCTTTATCTTCATAGCAGCTTCAAATGCATTCTTAACAACATTTGAAATGATTGTACATAAATCCATTCGGTCTATATCTACTTCATATGGAATATGACCTTCCCATATAAGTTCAATATTCTCTCTTTCATACTGCTTAACAATATCTGTTACAACCGCATCCACTATAATATTTCCAGAATACTTTATATTCTTTAATGACTCTACCTTATCCAATATACTAGATGTATATTCAACAAGGTTGCCATAGTCTCCTTTTTCAGCCATTTCCTGAATAGCTATCATATGTGCTCTTAAGTCATGTCTGAAACTTCTTAACTGATTCTCATTCTCAAGTGTTTTTCTAAAGTTTTCTTCCTGAACATCTATATAATTTCTCTGGTAAATGTCCCTGCTTTTATAATAGTTTCTGGATGACATGGTTCGTATCTGCCAGAGACTGATAATAAAAAATACAACACAGGAACTGTTTATTATAATAAACATCTTAAGTTTAAGATTATTACCACTTATGCCAAATAATAGAATCTGGCTGCTCTTAATAACCATATAACAACATACCATTCCGACAATAAGAACAATATACTGTGTCCATACATTAGAAAAATCTTCAATATACTGTTCCTTATTAACTATTTTGTTAAAAACGTAAATAATTATTAAGAAGGGTATAAGTAGCGAATTACAAAATAAAGTTATATGTTCAACAGAACTAAATCTGAAAACTCTGTTTAAACTACAGAGTTCAAAAATTGAAATCGTATAAACATTAAGTAATGAAGACATAATACCCGTTACTATATGTAATATAACTCCTCGTATCCAAAAGTTATTGAAAAGTGACAAGGTAACAAGTACCGAAAGATACATTCCAAAAGTAATGGCCTTGTCAACTTCCATAACATAAGAAAGTGATATAACAATCAAGGAAACCAGCACAAAAATTGCAGAAGTTCTTTTAAGCTGATTCTTGAATGTAAAAAATATACCACCTCTTATAATGAGGAATATTTTAAGATATTCAATTGTAAATAGTAAAAAAACATATAACTCTTTAGTCATCGTCTATTCCTCATCTTTTCAATAACAAAATCATTGTACTCAGAAATAGATGATTTCTTATAACTCCTTCCTATTGCAAGCATAGTTCCGTCTTTTAAAATAACATCACTATTAATCTTCTCAATATAGTTCATATTAACTAAATATGACTTCTGAATTCTAAGAAAATCACCCTTTTGGAGTATCTCTTCCCATTTGTTCAAAGCTCTTCTTGTGATAATCCTCTCATCTCTAAGGTAAAGATCTGTATAGTTACCATTAGATTCAATATAGATAATATCACTTGCTTTTATAAGTCTCTTAGTCTGCGCCTCTTCAATAGTTATTGTAAAATCCTGATTAAGCTCTGATTCTACAACCTTAAACCACTTAATAATGTCTGTGTCTCTGAATGGTTTTTTTACAAATGCAAGGGTTTTTACACCAAATACATCCATTACAAACTCATCATGGCTTGAAACAAAAACAATTCTCCAGACTTTATTGCTCATTAACAGACTATGCATAACATCAATTCCGTTTGAATTAGTCATCTCAATATCTAAAAATAACAAATCAATATGACCATTAAACATAAAAATCTCTTCACCGCAAGTAAATGGAACAATGTAATGTTCCTCTCCTGTTGAATATGCATAGTTCATGAGAATATTCTTAATACCATCCCTTATGTATGCCTCGTCATCGCAAATTCCAACTACCATAAAATTATTCCTCCAATTATCTTATTAATCATACGATATGAATAATAATATAATTTATCTTAATATCTCCTTTTTGATATATTCGTAAGTCGCCTTCTCACCATTTTCAGCAAGATATGTAAGAAGTTTCTCTAGTAATGCTCTCGTATCATTATGCATAACATAATACCCTTTATGTTTTGTATAATATATTAAAGGGCTTTCATCCGTATACTTTTCCTTCTGATATATCTTACATGCGGCCATGCGGTCAAGAAACATCTCAACCACATATCTGTCTGGCATCTTATTACCTACAAGTCCAAGATCAGGATTAAGTCCATAATCAATCCAGTACTCATAATGATGCTTATTACGGCCCTTATGATGAAGCCATGCAGAAGAATATCCCTTATCTTCTTTTTCTGCTATATTAGGGCTTCTGTGTCCCTGGTAATACCTGGCACCTACCATAAATTCAGTAAGTGAATATTTTGATAAATCATGCAGTAATCCCTGCTTA
>JAILNW010000121.1 GCA_024691145.1 Lachnospiraceae bacterium | reverse complement strand
AAAACCGCATATATAAATACATATGTCTTCACCCCTATCTCTTTCCTAAATTCTGTTCCTTTTATTTTATCAATAATGCAAATCATAATTATCATCAGCAATAAACCTATAGCAATTGAAGACTTATCCATAAATCTTGATAATAAAAAATGCTTTGTGCTATAATGTAAGCTTTTATCAGATAAATAATCCCAGCCTCTTCCCATAGACAGCAAAAAAATGGTTTGCACTTCATATAACAACAATACAAATGTAAAAAAGATTCTCATGGATTTTTCAAATATTTTATCATCCACAACAAAATTAACCAGCATACATTCTATTACAGCTAAAAATAACATTTCCCCATAACTCCTTACATAAAAAAATACTAAATATTCTTATCCGCTGAAATCTTATATTTTAATTTATAATCCAACAATCCAGTTAGAAGCAGCCAGAAACAGAGATAAATAAGACAAATCATGAATGTATAATTAAATCCAAACATTTTTTCCACCATATAATTTATCCCTGTCTGTATCAGCAGGCATGAAACCATTTTACCAATCAGCCTTACTGTTGAAATTCTTTCTTTTTTAAAACTAAAAGTTGAAAACATAATAATCAATATCGCGCGATAGGCATGAGTAAGATACATATAATCATTTAATGATTCCAACTCACAACATATAAAGCCGAAAATAATTAATACAATAATATCTCTCTTTTTCATTCGTTTAAAATCCCTCTTTAACACAAAGAAGCGTTACTGCAAAACCTCATGCAGTAACGCTTATATTCATTATTATTATTATCTAAATATAATTAACATGCACAACAGTTATAAAACAACAAATTACTTTAAGTATCCCATCTCTGCAAATAATCCATCAATATCATCCTGATATCTTGGATCAACACAAGCAAATACAAATGTATCCTTTACCTGTGAAAATGCACAATACTTAGAATCTGTCTTTACAGTATAAGTATGGAAATTAAGACCTCTCTTATACTCATGCTCAGTAGCATCTACTTCAAATAATGAATAATCATTCTTGTTAGCTGCAAAAGCATTAATAGCTGCCTGCTCGCTATCCATCTTCATAAAGTAAACACTGTATCTCTGACCATTCTTAGCAACAACTGCTTCTTTAACGTTGTTCATGTCACCTGGATTGCTAACTTCAAACTTCTCGTCATAACTCTTTGCTGTCTTCTCAAATGCATCAACTGTAGTTGCTTTTCTAGTTACGATCATATAACCTGCAACTCCACCAACTGCAACAATAACAAGTGCTAAAATAACTAAGATAAGTACCTTTTTTTTCATTTTTCCTCTTCTCCTCCAAATAAAATCATGAAACCCGACTAATTACATAGTCCCCCAATATAACAATGTTAATCTCTCACCCAAATTAAAAGTATTAACTGTTGCTAATTAATTATAACATTACTAATAATATTTGTGCAATACCTTTTTTAAATATTTTATATTTTTGTTACTTTTTTATATTTCTTCCATTGTTTCAGTATAAACAACACTTTTTATCACTTCAAAGTATCCAGGTCCCATATAATTTCCCTGCATACTCTGATTGCCATATCCATTCATATTCTGCTGTCCATATCCATTCATTCCCTGAGACATGCCATTATTCATTCCGTTCATGCCCTGCTGGTATCCATTATTCATATTCGGCGGCATCTGGTTTCTCATGCCTCCCATTCCATTATTCATTCCCTGGGATGGCATTCCCTGCTGCATACCATTATTCATATTCGGTGGCATCTGGTTTCCCATGCCTCCCATTCCATTATTCATTCCCTGGGGTGGCATTCCCTGCTGTGGCATTCCCTGTTGCATCCCATTATTCATATTCGGCGGCATCTGGTTTCCCATGCCTCCCATTCCATTATTCATTCCCTGGGGTGGCATTCCCTGCTGCATACCATTATTCATGTTCGGTGGCACCTGGTTTCCCATGCCTCCCATTCCATTATTCATTCCCTGGGGTGGCATTCCCTGCTGCGACATTCCCTGCTGCATACCATTATTCATATTCGGCGACATCTGGTTTCCCATGCCTCCCATTCCATTATTCATTCCCTGGGGTGGCATTCCCTGCTGCATACCATTATTATACATATTGAATTGTGGATTATTAGGATTTCCATTACCATAACCCATATATCCCATAAATCATTCCTCCAAAAAAATCATGCCCAAAATATAACTAAATACAAGTTCTCACAAGAACAGAAGTTATATTATCTGTTTCTTTTCTTGACTTAACAGTCTGTGTAAGATTAGACAACTTCTGCTGCATTGTATTCTCGTCCATATTATATCTTGGATTAAGATAGTCCATTAATTCATTATTATTCAATTTACTGCAAAATCCATCTGTACAAATGAGATACATGCTGTCCGGCATAACATCCTCACAAAGATAAGCAGGTCTTAAATTGCTTGTGGAGCCTATGCACTGAAGAAGAACATGCTTTCTAGGATCATTCTCTGCCTGCTCCCTTGTAATCTTTCCGCAGTTCAAATCATACTGTACAATTGTCTGATCTTCTGTAAGCTGATAAACACCATCATTAATCTTATAAACTCTGCTATCGCCAATACTTACCGTAACAATATACTCATTATCCATAATAAATAAACCGGCAATAGTAGTTCCAAGCTTTAGATTATTATTAGAGCCATATTGTAATATCTTATAATTATTACTATCAATTATATAATTCCAGCGTTCTCTTAAAAGTTCCGGAGTAAGTCCATCGTTAAGCAGGCGTGGAAGTTCTTCATCAAACCAGTTTGCAAATGACTTAACAACAGTCGCACTTGCAAGCTCGCCCTTGGCAAATCCCCCCATACCATCACATACAATAGCCATTGTAACATTACCGTGATAAGTTCTGGCAGTCTTTATACATACGCTATCCTGATTATTCTGTTTTATTAGTCCTTTGTCTGCATAAAATGTTGTCAGAAAATTCATAATACCCTCCTAATTGCTACCCATTTTCATAAAACGTTACTATTAACATAATTATACTATATTATAATTTTACCCCCTAATTTATCGTAGGTCAACAAAAAAATAATAGAAGTGCCTGACTTTTGTATCAGACACTTCTAAGGATTTTAATATAAAAAAAGAAAATATCGTTACTGACTAGTATAAATCTATATTAACTTGTAAAACCAGTAACGATAATAAAAGGAGCAATTTTATTAGCACTTACCATTATCAAATGCTTCCTGTACTGCAACTGCAACAGCAACTGTAGCACCAACCATAGGGTTGTTACCCATACCGATAAGTCCCATCATCTCTACGTGTGCAGGAACTGATGAAGAACCAGCGAACTGTGCATCACTGTGCATACGTCCCATAGTATCAGTCATACCATAAGAAGCTGGACCTGCAGCCATGTTATCTGGATGAAGTGTTCTACCAGTACCACCACCTGATGCTACTGAGAAATACTTCTTGCCCTGCTCGATACATTCTTTCTTGTAAGTACCTGCAACTGGATGCTGGAATCTTGTAGGGTTAGTTGAGTTACCAGTTATAGAAACATCAACTTTCTCTTTGTGCATGATTGCAACACCTTCAGTAACATCATTTGCACCGTAGCAGTTAACCTTTGCTCTAAGACCATCAGAGTATGATTTTCTGAATACTTCTTTAACTTCTCCAGTGAAATAATCCATCTCAGTCTCAACATAAGTAAATCCGTTGATTCTTGAGATAATCTGTGCAGCATCTTTTCCAAGACCGTTAAGAATAACTCTTAATGGTTTCTGTCTAACTTTGTTAGCTTTCTCAGCGATACCGATAGCACCCTCAGCTGCTGCGAATGACTCATGACCAGCAAGGAATGCGAAACACTCAGTCTCTTCCTCTAAAAGCATCTTACCAAGGTTACCATGTCCAAGACCAACTTTTCTCTGGTCAGCAACAGAACCCTTGATACAGAAAGCCTGAAGACCTTCACCTATAGCTGCTGCAGCATCAGCTGCTCTTCTACAGCCTTTTTTGATAGCGATTGCAGCACCAACAGTGTATGCCCAGCAAGCGTTCTCAAAACATATAGGCTGGATACCCTTAACCTGGTTGTAAACATCAAGTCCGGCATCTTTTGTAATCTTCTCTGCTTCTTCGATAGAAGCTATTCCATAGCTGTTTAAAACAGCATTAATATTATCAATTCTTCTCTCATATGATTCAAATAAAGCCATCTTCTTATGCCCTCCTTAATTATTCTTTTCTTGGATCAATAATCTTAGCTGCATCTGCAACTCTACCATACTGACCTTTAGCTTTTTCCATAGCAGTTGCTGGATCGTCACCGGCTTTGATGAAATCCATCATCTTACCGAAGTTGATGAACTGATATCCGATAATAAGATCATCCTCATCAAGAGCTATACCAGTAACATATCCCTCTGCCATCTCAAGATAACGAGGACCCTTCTTTAAAGTACCATACATAGTACCAACCTGGCTTCTTAAACCTTTTCCAAGATCTTCAAGTCCTGCACCTACTGCAAGTCCGTCTTCAGAGAATGCTGACTGAGATCTACCATAAACTATCTGCAAGAATAATTCTCTCATAGCTGTATTGATAGCATCACAAACAAGGTCAGTGTTTAATGCTTCAAGAATAGTCTTTCCTGGAAGAATCTCAGAAGCCATAGCTGCTGAATGAGTCATACCAGAACATCCGATAGTCTCTACAAGAGCCTCCTGGATAATACCCTCTTTAACATTAAGAGTTAACTTACAAGTTCCCTGCTGTGGTGCACACCATCCTATACCGTGTGTGAAACCTGAAATATCTTTAATTTCTTTTGCTTTAACCCATTTTGCTTCCTCTGGGATTGGTGCAGCTCCGTGATTAACACCCTGAGCTACAGGACACATCATTTCTACTTCATGTGAATAAATCATTGTGAAACTCCTTTCAATTAAGTTATTAGTTATATCATAATATCCAGGCTGTTATACCTTAAATGTGTCAAAACAGCCGGAATTAACTATCATTTTTTTATCTCTCCCCATGTTACAGACATAAAAGTAACCATCCCTACTATTATACACCAATTATTATTGTTTTTCAACAATCTCTGATTGCTTTTTATATATGCTGTTTGCTGGCACAAAACCTCTTACCATTGATAATGGATAAATATTAGAGCATCTTCCTACAACTGTTCCAGGATTAAGAACACTATTGCAGCCAACCTCAACGTTGTCACCGAGAACAGCACCCATCTTCTTAAGTCCTGTCTCGTATTTCTCACTGCCATCCTTTATAGTAACAAGGGTTTTATCAGACTTAACATTGGAAGTAATAGAACCTGCTCCCATATGTGATTTAAAACCAAGTATAGAATCACCAACATAATTATAGTGTGGAACCTGAACTTTGTTAAATAATATAACATTCTTAAGTTCTGTTGAGTTACCTACAACTGCTCCTTCACCAACAATGGCATTGCCTCTTATAAATGCACAGTGTCTTACAGTTGCACCCTTTCCAATAATTAATGGTCCGTTAAGAAATGCTGTAGGAGCAACATCTGCATCTTTGGCAACCCAGATATTCTCTCCTCTTTTCTCATATTCATCTTCTGATAAAGTATTACCAAGTTTAACAATAAACTCAGAAATCTTAGGAAGTACCTCCCATGGATACTCTGCTCCCTCAAAAATGTCCTTTGCAATAGTTTCATTAAGATCAAATAATTCAGATATTCTTAATTGTTCTTTCATCAAATCTGTCCTTTCTGTTATAAATGTCATAATTACTTGCAGTCAAGGCAATCGCTGTCATCACCAGGAAGTACCTCATTAAATGCCATAATTGCGCACTGTATCATGTAATCTTCCTCTGGTTCCTTAGTTGATATACGCTGCATCCACAATCCCGGAGCAGACATAACCTTTGTAAATGTATTATCTTTTCTTCCTGCAAGTTTAATAGCTTCATATCCTATTCCCATAGTGATAGGAAGAAGTAATATCTTAATACAAACTCTTAAAAGTGTTGGTATGGAATGTGGAATACACATTGCAATACCTATACTTATAATAAGCATAATAACTATAAATGATGTACCGCATCTTGGATGAAATCTGCTTTGCTTTTTAACATTGTTAACAGTGAGATCCATCTCATGTTCATAACAGAATATAGTCTTATGTTCCGCTCCATGGTACATAAATACTCTCTTCATGCTCTTTGTAAGAGACATAAGATACATATATGCCAGGAAAATAATAATCTTTATAAGTCCTTCACATACAGACTGCATAACCCTTGTGTCCATGGCAGGAACTGCTTTCTTTATAAAGTTAAAGAAAAGTGTCGGAAGATATATAAATAAAAATACAGATAAAACCGTACCAAATACTACTCCCACAGCTGCTGCCATGCCATATGCTGCATCCTTTGCTGTTACTTTCTTATCCTTTCCCTCTTCTTTATCTGCTTTTTTCTTGTTCTCATGATTCTTTAAGCTGATATGTTCTTCATTATTATCTTTACTTGTAATGTCCTTAATATCACTAAGTTCTCCGCTTTCAATTGCTTTATGATACTGTTCAAGGCTTTCAATCTCAGATAACTCTGCAGAACGTGTAATAGCAAGATACCCCGTTCTCATAGAATCTATAAAATTAAATATTCCCCTGACAAAGGGCAACTTAAAAAACTTATGTCTGTTATTAACCTTGTTGTCCCATTTTTCTAAAACTATATCACCATTCTCTAATCTAATTGCAATGGCTGTCTTCTTTGGACCACGCATCATAACGCCTTCCATTAAAGCCTGGCCACCAATAGAGGTTCTTTTTTTAGTTTCTTTCAATTATCTAATCCTCCACATTTTCATGATAAAAATTTAACTAACTCACACTCATACCATAGATTATAGCATAATTCTTCAATATCGTAAAGAAATTTTTTCTTAAGAATTGTTGTTAAATAGTATATTCTTAAATACAATTTATATATTTTTATTGAATTGTATATCAATTCATATTAACTTCTTAGTTTTTCAAAAAATTATAATTACTTGTCGATTTTTATCATTTTTTTGGATTTTTTGTTATATATGTAACCTATTTGTAACCCCATATTGTT
>JAILNW010000110.1 GCA_024691145.1 Lachnospiraceae bacterium | reverse complement strand
TTTGGTATAGGTATATCAAGAGATATTACAGGAGAATATTATTCTGTGATAGAGAATATTAATAACTCCGGTGCTGTAATATATGCTGTTGATGTGCCTTCGGGAATTAATGTTGATAATGGAAAAGTTATGAATATCTGTGTTAAAGCAGATTATACCATAACTTTTGGCATTAACAAATTAGGATTATTATTATATCCGGCAAATTCATTTTGCGGAAAGATTATAATTAAAAATATTGGCTTTCTAAAGGATGTAATTGCTGAATGTACCTTAAGAAATAATACTAAAAAGTACCTTGATGAAGACATAAAGGATATTCTTCCTTTAAGAAAGGCTGATTCAAACAAAGGTACATATAAGAAACTTCTGATAATTGCAGGAAATGATAATATGTGCGGAGCTGCATACCTTGCAGCAAAGGCAGCTTATAAACTAGGTTGTGGATTATGCAATATATTTACCAGCAAAAGTAATGTAAATACGTTACATGGTCTTATACCTGAAGCTATTGTAAGTTTTTATGACACAGCTTCAGAGAAAGATGATGATATTATAAATAAGCTTGATGGAATTATTAAAGAGCATGATGCAGTAATTATTGGACCTGGAACAGGTATTTCAGATCTTCAGAAAAAAATGATAAAGAAGGTTCTTGAATATGATATTCCAAAGGTTGTAGATGCTGATGCAATTAATAATATTTCTTTAATGGACAAACATGGCATTAATTTTTCGAATGTTATATTTACACCACATTTAAAGGAATTATCAAGGCTTATTGATAAAGATGTAAAATATGTAAAAGAAAACAAAGATGATGCGATTAAGTTATTTTATGAACAGTATAATGGTGATAATAACGAGAATGTAATTCTTGTTGTTAAGGATGCAAGAACTTACATAAGCAATAATAGTGAATGTTATATAAATTTAACAGGTAATCATGGACTTTCCACAGGAGGTAGCGGGGATGTGCTGACAGGCATAGTAGCTTCTTTACTGTGTCAGGGAGAGGTTTATTATATGGCTGCTGTTAAAGGAGTTTATATACATGGAACCTGTGCAGACAATTATGCTAAAAGAAGTAACGCATATTCACTTATAGCATCGGACATAATTAATGAATTAGAACATATTTGATGATGGAGGACATTTGCATGAAAGAGTACTATAGAGTTCAGGCGGATATTAATTTGGATGCCATATATAATAATATTTTAAATACAAGAAAGATAATTGATGAGAAGTCTAAGATAATGGCAATTATTAAGGCGGATGGTTATGGACATGGTTCTGTTGCCATCGCTAAAACAATTGATGAACTTGTAGGTGCTTATGGTGTGGCGACAGTGGAAGAAGCTATTGAACTTCGTAAAGCAGGAATAAATAAGATGATACTTATTTTAGGAGTTACACATAGAAAACAATATGATTTAATTATAAAATATGATATCAGTCAGACTGTTTTTAAGTATGAAGATGCAAGACTTTTATCTCTTGAAGCAAAGAATCAGGGAAAGACAGCAAAGATACATATAAAACTTGATACAGGAATGGGAAGAATAGGATATAAGATTAATGATGAAAGCATTGATGAGATTGTTAAGATATCCAAACTTGATAATATAAATATTGAGGGAATTTTTACTCATTTTGCATGTGCTGATGAAAAGGATAAAACATCAGCAAACAAACAGCTTGCTTTATATGATGAGTTTGTTAACAAGCTCTCCTCAAAGGGGGTTGAAATCCCTATTAAGCATGTGTCAAACAGTGCAGGAATTATAGATATGCCTTATGCTAATAAGGATATAGTTAGAAGTGGTATATCTACATATGGACTTTATCCATCAGATGAGGTTGATAAAGAAAGACTGAAACTTGAACCTGCGATGTCAATTAAGTCTTACATAACTTATATAAAGACTTTAGAAGCAGGTTATGGAATAAGCTATAACAGCACATATGTAACTAATAAAACTACAAAGATAGCAACTGTTCCAGTTGGATATGCAGATGGATTCCCAAGACAGCTTTCTTCTAAGGGAAGAGTTCTTATTAATGGCCAGTATGCACCTATTATAGGACGTATCTGTATGGACCAGTTTATGGTTGATGTTACAGATATTGAAGATGTAAAGGAATTTGATGAGGTTGTTATAGTTGGAAAGTCAAAGGATAAGTACATATCTGTAGAAGAACAGGCTAAGTTAAGCGGTTCATTTAATTATGAGTTTGTCTGTGATATTGGAAAACGTATTCCAAGAGTTTATTTCAGGAATAATAAAAAGGTAGGAACTTTTGATTATTATGAATGTACAGACGTTGCACTAGATATGGAATAATTAATATTCCTTTCAAAGAAAAATAATATGAATACATCAGATTTTTAAGGGAATACTAAGGAATAACAGATGTAAGATAATATTTCTTTGATATGGAGTGTGATAGAAGTGAATATAAAAAGAGGCGACATTTTCTATGCAGATTTAAGACCGGTGGTCGGCTCTGAACAGGGTGGCGTAAGACCAGTTCTTATAGTACAGAATGATACAGGGAACAGGCATAGTCCCACTGTTATTTGTGCAGCTATTACATCAAAGATAAATAAACCAAAGTTACCAACTCATATTAAGCTTAATGCCAAAGAATATGGTATTATAAAGGATTCAGTTATATTACTCGAACAGATAAGAACAATTGATAAGACGAGACTAAAGGAAAAAGTATGCCATCTTGACAGCAGTGTTATATATAAAATCAATAAAGCACTGGTTGTAAGCCTGGCATTAGATACATAGGTGAAGATTTGAAAGGATGAAATTTATGGGAGATTATTACCCGTTGGCTGGTATTATTGTAATTATATTCCTTATAATTATTAAAGCGGAGATATCCAAGGCAAAGGCAGCCATATCTTATCTTAATGAAATGAAGATAAAAAAGAAGGCTGAAGATGATAAGGACAAGGATTCACTGCTTCTTGCAGAATTAATAGATAAACCAGAAAGTTATATTTTTGCCATAGACATTATTATTACTA
>JAILNW010000107.1 GCA_024691145.1 Lachnospiraceae bacterium | reverse complement strand
GCAATGGAGGAGCATTTGTAACTAAAAGAATTTTAGATTTAATTGAAAATCATGGTGCTTACATTGCAGAACAAGGAGAGTTTACAAAAAGGGCATTTTTAAATGGAAGAATAGATCTGCCCCAGGCGGAGGCAGTAATGGATTTAATAAGTGCGAAGAATGAGTATGCTGCAAAAAGTTCTATTAATCAGTTAAAGGGAAGACTTCATGATGAGATTAAAGATATAAGAAATGAACTTTTTGTAAACTCTCCTGGTTCTGCAATGTAAGCACCATGATTTACAATTAAATCTAAAATTCTTTTAGTTACAAATGCTCCTCCATGGCAGTTAATCTCTATAACATCTTCCTTTGTATAACTTTTCGGTCCTTTCATTACTGAAACAAGAACTTCATCTATATCTTCATCACCATCAACTATTGTACCATAATGTATTGTATGGCTTTTAACTTTCGTTATATCTTTCTCTTTATTAGCTGGTCTGAAAATCTCTCCTATTATTCTTAAGGATTCATCTCCACTAATTCTTATAATATTAATACCAGCATTATTAATAGCTGTTGCTATTGCAGCTATAGTATTCATCTAATCACCTCAAAATTGCGATTTACATGGAAAAGGTTGATTAAAATAAAAACTTTAATCAACCTCAAACTGCTTATTAATTATAATTAAAGATTATTAATTATCTGAAGTTTTGTTATTAGACTTATTATCATAAATATCATCAAATGTGATATTCTGATAACTCTTCTTATAACTCTCTCTGAACTTCTTCTTATAATCCTTCTTCTCGTAATTCTTTTTGTAATTATTATTACGGCCATTCTTATTATTACGATTATTTCTTGTATATACACCCTTTTTAAGTGTTATAACAACTTTTCTATAAGGTTCTTCACCTTCACTATGAGTTTCTACAAACTTGTCATTCTGTAATGCAGAATGAATAATTCTTCTTTCATAAGGATTCATAGGCTCAAGCGATACAGGTTTTCTTGTTCTTTTAACTTTTTTAGAAATATTAACTGCCAGATTCTCAAGTGTCTCTTTTCTTCTTTCTCTATAATTCTCAGTGTCAAGCTTAACCTTAATATAATTTGCACTTTCCTTATTAACTACAAGACTTACAAGATACTGTAAGGAATCAAGTGTCTGTCCTCTTTTACCAATAAGAATACCCATATCCTCACCATTAATAGTAATATCTATAGTATTCTTCTCTTCGTCATAAGAAGCATCTAAATCTGCTTCAATTTCCATACACTTTAATACTCTACTAAGAAAAGCCTTTGCAATATTCTCAACAGTTCCTTTACACTTTGCACGAATTTTAACTTCCTTACCAAACATTCCAAGAAGTCCTTTTTTCTGCTCTTCAACAATTTCATATTCAAGATTATCGCTTGAAATCTGCAGTTGCAATGATGCTTCAATTACTGCCTCTTCTACTGTTTTTGCTGTAATTTCAATCCATTCATCCATCTCTATTACTTCTCCCTTGCTTTATTTATTTTTAGAATTTAAAATATTCGCATAATCGGATATCTTCATCTGTCCATTTTTATTATCGCTCTTTTTTGACTCATACTTAATATCTTCATCTGAAATATTCTTATAATTTACTTTTGCCAACTCAGATATTGATTTCTTATTAGTTTCTTCCTGTTCCTGTGCATTCTTTGCATTCTCACCAGCCTGCATAAGTTTTTCCCATAAACCTGCCTGTTTCTTCTTGTTAGCAGCCTTTTCCTTATTCATCTGTACAAACTCATCTATGTCCATTTTGTTCATATATCTTTCAACAAAATACTGCTGAACTATAACAAATACACTACCTGTTATCCAGTAAATACCAATAGCAATTGGAAATGTATAACATAAAACACCGGAAAATAGAGGCATAACTTTACTCATCATCTGCATTGACTGCTGCGTAGGATCTGGTGCCTGATTACTATTATTAGTAGTCTTTGCCTGAATCTGCTTCATAGAATACCACTGTGTCAATACAGCCAATATAGGTATAATTAACCCTGGCCATGGTTTGTCTGATGGGGAATCCATTATATTAAGTCCGCCTACAAATTTACTATAATGGATAATCTTTCCTGAATTCTTTGTTATAATATTATAACTTTCAGCATTATCCTTAAATAATTCCGCTAAATCTTTCCAGTTATCTGTCTTAAAGTTCTTTAAGGCATTAATTAATGCTTCCTTATCACCACTGGCTTTAAATGTAATTCTCTTATCATTAAGATCCTTAACATAACTTGCAACTGTCTTTGCATATCCATCCACACCAGTCATAGAATCAGCAATCTGATTATATAACTTACCTATAGAAGGTATATACTCTGGTATATTATACATAACCCTATATAATGCAAGCATAATAGGAAGTGTAATCAAACTTGTAAGGCACCCACTAGTAGGACTTGTACCATACTTTTCATAAACGGCCATAGTCTCCCTATTCATCTTCATAGTAGGCTCCTGGTCCTTTTTGTTTTTATATTTTTCCTGAATTGCTTTAATCTCTGGCTGCATAACCTGAGATAACTTTGTAAACTTCTGCTGTTTTATTGTCAAAGGTATCATAAGTGCTCTGACAAGAATAGTAAAAACTATAATACAGATAGCCAGATACTCTATGTTAAAAATGCCTAAAAACATAAAAATGCCATTAAGAATCTGACCTAATATCCACTTTATCCAAGTAATTAAAAATAACTCAGATGCACATAATGTTCCAAAATAATACAATACTGTTCTTCGCTACCGGGCACAAAACCCTGAGCAGCTTCTCCTTTCTAAATAAATCCTAAATATACACTACAATTTACTAGAAATAGTCAACCAGACTCATGGAACTGGATCATATCCTCCCTTTGAAAACGGATTACATCTTAATATTCTCCATATAGCAAGTAATCCTCCCTTAAATACACCATGCTTTTCAATAGCTTCAATGGCATAAGTCGAACAAGTGGGCGTAAACTTACATACTGCAACGCCCTTCAAAGGTGATAAATATCTTTTATATAATTTAATCAAAAAAATTAAAAAAGCTTTCATAATATAACCTTCTAACTCAAATTAACTAAATAAGCTTTTTATGTAATCTTATTAAATGCATAAATGCATTCTCTATCTCAAAAAAACCTCTGTCTAATGCGCCACCTCGTACAATGACTACAATGTCCAGTCCATTCTTAAATTTATCCTTGTTTAATCTAAAGCTTTCTCTTACCAGTCTGGTTAATCTGTGTCTCACAACACTATTTCCAACTTTTTTACTAACAGATACTCCTAATCTGCTGTCAGTATCATTCTCCTTGTCTAAAACATACATTACAAGATACTTATTTGCGAATGATCTGCCCTCTTCGTACACTTTTTTAAAATCGTTACTGCTTCTAATAGAACCTCTCAATTTTTTCACCTTAAAGATCAGGTGTAACTAAAGAGATTGGACATACCAATCCCTTATATTCACCTTAACATTAACATAAATTAAGCTGATAATTTATGTCTTCCCTTTGCTCTTCTTGCAGCTAAAACTTTTCTTCCGTTAGCAGTACTCATTCTCTTTCTGAATCCATGAACCTTTGATCTGGATCTCTTCTTTGGCTGAAATGTCATTTTCATAATACAGCACCTCCTTATTAGCTATTGTTATTATATTAAAATGCCTATTATCCTACTTTAATCAATAACATATCTATTATATTAGTATAATTTATAAACGTCAAGATGTAATTTTATAATTTAACAAAAAAATACCTTTGTAATCACAATTTGGTACTAATTTCCCATTAATAAATCAGGTAATTTTTAAGATATATATAGTATAAAACAAATAACATAATTTAATTCACAACTTTTTTTGTTGATATTCAGATTAATTTAACAACTTATCAACAGTTTTTTTTATGTGAGTATCTTTATAAAAGTTATCCACAATTTGTGAATAACTTGTTTATAACTTTCTTGTTTTTCTGTTAATAAAAATTTAATTCAGAATCTATCCACAATAAAAAATACATATTTTTCCTATTTTTGAGGTGTTTTTGTGAATATGTGATTATTTTTGATAAGTTTATCCACAAAATTGTGTATAACTTTAAATTTTCTGTT
>JAILNW010000091.1 GCA_024691145.1 Lachnospiraceae bacterium | reverse complement strand
AACAACCTGTCATCATCATAATCAAAGCAATAATACATATAAATATAATCTTCTTCATAAACTCTTTTCCTTTCTAAGGTATTGTCTTTTGTCCTTGATATATGAACATTAATACTATTAAGATATGGTTTTCAATTTCATTAATCCACACTATTTATACCAAACGTATCTTAGTTCACCAGTTTTTGGTTCTTTTTCATAATGTTTTAATTGGCTTTCAGGCAATGCCATACTTGACATAGAATAGTATTTACCTGAAACACCTCCGGCATCTTGTGCATATTGAAATAACATTGCAACTTTATACTTAGAACAATATGTTGTATCAAAATCCTCATAACTACCTTCTGATTTTCTCATATATCATTTTTATTTTTATCTCTTTTACCGCCATTATCATGAGGTACAGAAACACTTGTACCTGATACGATAACATTTCCATCAAATCCACCTGTAACTTTTACTTTTTCACCTGGCGCAACTATTTCCAATTCATCTCCAATTGCACTAAATTCGGATACATTTGCATCACTATCAACAGAGCCTACTGCCATTACTACATCAAAAGCAGCTGGATACTGAACTCCATCTTCTCCACCATTTCCAGCAGCTGCAATTATTAATATACCATTATCAGTTTGAATCTAACACTTTAGCAAAATATAATTCAATATTATCACATATACCATCTATCTGGTTATCTTTCCCATCAGAAATTAATATTCATTGTCTTTAGAAATTATTACTACTTTTGTTTAATATATACACTTGAACAATAGATTCCTGACTCTGCCTCAATTTCTACTGCAACTGCATAAAAGTATTCATCCGATAAAGCTGTTAAGCTATTATATTCATTGTACTTACTATCTAACTCTAACAACATAGTAAGTTCATCTTTAACAAGGTCATACTTATATAATTTAAAATCATCTCCGATTAGGTATATATTATCATTATATCTTGAAACACTTGGAAATTTCATTTTGCCATCAAGCACACGAATAGATTTACATTCTTTAAAAGTATATCTGTCAAACAATACAATACAATCGTCCTTTTGTACATATACGTATTTTTCATCTGAATTTAAGTACTCGCTCTCTTTAATATTAAGTTCTTTTTCTTTTCCAGCCTTGTCTTTATTTAAAGTTAGTGTAGTTAAATACATTTTCTTTTCATTGCTATTCTTTTTGCGCTTTGAATAAATCCAGTAAATGATATTATCCTTTTCCTGAAAACTATATGTAGTAATTTCTTCGTACTCACCTATTAAGTCAATTATAAGAAACTCTTTTTTGCTATCATTCTCTATATCATATACAGTAAGGTTATCCTCATATTTCATCGGAAAAGTATGTAGATACGCCTTATTAATTTTAGGATCATACTTTAAACATATAACATCGTTAGCCGTTCTTTCAGGTAAATCACCCTCAAAGATAGTTGAAGTTATATATTTATCATTTATACACTCTATACTTTTTAAAGAAATCGTCTGATTGTCAAATATATCATATCCTAAGAATGCTATTCTTCCATCATTCATATATGCATTATTAAGCTCATAATAATGTACAATATGAACTGTATCTCCACCATCCCACTCTTTATATTCAACATCAAACTTTGCATCACTATTATTTACACTTGTAATTTCTTTAATTTCTGGCTTGTTATTACATCCTGAACAAACTAATAATATAAACCACAATACTAAAACTATCTTTTTCATAAATACCTCCACTTCTATAAAAAGCTGCAGGCAGTTGCTTGCAGCTTTCAATCTTCTTACTAAAAAATTAATACTGACCTGGTGCAGTTGTTATCTCTGGAATTCTTGGCTGACCTGGCAGATATGTCTTCTGCGGTCCCTTTGTCTGGCCTGGCAGATATGTTTTCTCTGGTTCCTCTGTCTGACCTGGCAGATATGTCTTCTCTGGTTCCTCTGTCTGACCTGGCAGATATGTCTTCTCTGGTTTCTCTGTCTGACCTGGCAGATATGTCTTCTCTGGTTTCTCTGTCTGACCTGGCAGATATGTTTTCTCTGGTTCTTCTGCAGCATCCGTATCCGCTGGAGCTTCTGTCTGACCTGGTAAGTAAGTCTTCTCTGGCTCGGCAGTTTCAGCTACTTCCTCTGTTTCTTCCGGAACTACAGTACTTTCTGCCGCCTCTGTAGCAACTGGCTCTTCTGTTTTAAAAAAATTCTTTACTTTACTTGAATCGCCAATATTATTAAGACTTCTTCCACTAAGAATAATAAATGCAATTACAAAGGCTGCCAAAGTAACAGTAACATATATAATTCCTCTTATGATACGTCTCTTTCTTCTTCTTGCTCTTTTCTTTTCTCTTATCTTTCTTGCTTCTTCGGTAGAAATCTTTTGCGGAAGGTTTATCTTCTTTCCTCTGCTATTAATAATGTCCTCCATCTCGGATTCTTTATTAATATTCTTTAGCATATCCTGATAACTCTTTACAGAGTCTTTTTTCTCTTCTTTATTATCTTTCTTAGGTTCTTCTTTTTCCTCTTTTACTTTTTCTTTTTCAGTATTCTTTTCATTCTCTTTAGTTTCTTTATTCTCTGGCTTTTTCTCTTCTCCAGACTCTTCTTTTTTTACTTTACTTTCTTCTTTTTCCTGTGTTTTCTCTTCTTTTACATCTTTTTTCTTATCATCAGCAATTTCTCTTTTATCTTCTACATTCTTTTTTGCATCAGAATCAGAAGCCTTAGTTTCTTCCTTAACACTGGCTTCTTCTTTAACTTCCTTATTCTCCTTAACATCTAAATCTGATTCTTTAATTACATTTTCATCAGCAACATTGCGATGCTTCTTATATCGTTTAGATGTTACGTTTTTGCCTTTTTGTTTATTCTTGTTCTTGCCCATATCTTTACAATACTACAAAAGCAGTACATTCCCTTCTAAAAAATGTAATAATAGGTACAATAGTAGCCTATAAATACATAATAACATATTTTTTCATACAATTCCATAAGAAATTAAAGGTTAAATATACCATTTGTGTTCCTGTGAACTTATACCAACTACTTAATATAACAATTCCGGTATAATAAATCTCCCCCTTGTATTTCACCTTCTTGTAATATATACTGATATATATACAAATCATTATTATAGGGGATTATTTTTTTATGAAAACATTTTTTAATTTTGATGGACCATTTTTCGCATTTTTAGAGAAACTATCAACACTGATTGTTCTTAACATATTATGGCTTATATGTTCACTTCCTATTGTAACCATAGGAGCATCAACAACTGCCCTTGCCTATTCAACACTTAGGATTACCAATGGATTTGATGATCATGTTACTAAGAATTTTTTTAAAGCCTTTAAAAAGCGTTTTAAAGAAAGCACCATCATATGGCTTATAACACTTGCTGCAGGTATTATGCTGTATTTTGATTTGCATTACTTTTATAACAGCAATATAAAAGCCATGTTTTATCTTAGTCTTCCAATAGCATTTATATATCTTCTTATTCTGTTATATATATTCCCAACACAGTATATATACAACAACAGTATTAAAAATGCTTTTAGGAATGCATTATTCTTTTCAATTATGAAGCTTCCTTCATCACTATTTATGGTTGCTGGTGCTGCAATTACGGTACTTATATCGTTTTATTCCGATGATTTCTTCATGAAATTTGGAATTTTATATTGGATATTTATAGGATTTTCCGTTATATCATATATATGCTCATACTTTTTGAATAATATATATAAAAATGATTTTACAGAAAGTGAATACGAAGAAAAGTTCATATAATAGAGTAGAGAAATAACAGTAAATGTTATTTCCCTCTCATTGAACCGTACGTACGGGTCTCGTATACGGCTCTACAGTTTATTATTACAACTTATCTTAGATAATATGATAAAGGATTGAGCAAACCCGCTCCGTCCTTTATTTTATTTTCAAGTAAATCTACACTGATAACAAAGTTAATTACATTCATAGCACTTCTTTTATACCAACCTAAACGAGAATT
>JAILNW010000061.1 GCA_024691145.1 Lachnospiraceae bacterium | reverse complement strand
TTTTATTTCTTGTTTTTCTTCATCTGTTAATGTGTTATATACTTCCCAGTTGCGTTTCTTAAGTAGATGATTAGTATTTTCCGGAGCACATTCTTCAAGCCAGAATTTAGCACGCTCAACACGGTCTTTAAAATCTTCGTACTTAAATGGTGTACCAATCTTTTCAAATACAACTTCTAACATCTTTGGATTAAAGTCAACAACGGAACCAAGTTGAACAAGTAACCCCATTGGGACGGTTGTAACTTTACGACCTGGCACTTCAGTATAATACATTATCTCGCGTGTATATTCATCAGCAGTACCATTTGAAACCGCATCATACATCTTATCAAATTCAAAATATTGACGTAAAATACCATCGTCAAAACAGAAGTCAAAAGCTTTAGTTGGTTCTGTTTTTGAGTATAACCATAATAATATTTCTGGTTGATATAGTTTAAGTAATGTATCAGGTGTTAAATTTAGTCCACTTGATCCACTCATCTTACCAGTTGTACCACGAATACCAATAAATTCATATCCTTGGAAAATAGGAGGTTCAAAACCAAATATTTTTCTAGCGATATCTTTTGATGTATCGTAACTACCATTAATTGATGCATGGTCTTTTCCACCTGGTTCGAAATCGACATGTTCATGAAGCCAACGCATTGGCCAGTCAATCTTCCAAGCGAGTTTGCAGTTGAAGTCTTTTGTAAAATCAAAATCACCTTCATGACCGCATTTACAAACATAATGAGCATGTGTACAATCATCTGATAACGCTGTAATAGTTGTTGTATCACGACCACAATGTGGACAGTAAATACTAACAGGGTAGTAACGTTCACGTTCGCCTTCTTCAGCGTCTTGGGTACGGTGACTATCTAAAATATCAAATATTTCGCCACGGTGACGTAATGCATGTAAAATATGTTCAGTATAGGCACCACTTCTATACATTTCGGCTTGATGACGATAATCCATTTCAATACCAAATTTCTTGATTGATTCTTCAAATTCACGCTCAAAATATTCAGCGTAAGTTAAAGCATCGCTATCTTTAAATGGATTAGGTACATCTACATATGGGAAGCCAATATATTTTTCCATATCACCATCAACTTTAGATACGTTTACTGGAATCTTTCTTAATCTATCTAGTTCATCCCAACTAAATAAGAAACGTGCTTTCTTACCTAATTTGATTAATGCTTTATAAACAAAGAATGATGTTGCAACATCTCTAAAGTTACCAATATGGATTGATCCTGATGGACTAATACCAGCGGCACATACATATTCTTCTTTATTTGGATTCTTTTCAATTATCTTTCTTGCAATAACTTCTGCCCAATGCATAGTACACCTCACTAGTTATATTTTTGCTTTTAATATTTTACCATAATAAGCCTAATTTTGCAAGAAAATAAAATCTTTTACAAAAAACAGTTGCAAAAATCTTAAAAATGGTGTATAATAATTAAGCATTCGTGGAAAGGTAGCGAAGTGGCTAAACGCGGTGGACTGTAAATCCACTCTCTCCGAGTTCGGTGGTTCGAATCCACTCCTTTCCACCATTTCTTTTATAGGGCTTTAGCCAAGCGGTAAGGCAACGGACTTTGACTCCGTCATTCACTAGTTCGAATCTAGTAAGCCCTGCCATTTTAAAACTAACTATGAAGCTTGGCTATCATAGTTTTTTATTTTATAGAGCTGTAGCCAAGCGGTAAGGCAGATGGCTCTGACCCATCGATTCACAGGTTCGAATCCTGTCAGCTCTGCCATATTAATTATATTAAAATGATACAATATCAAGATTTATTTTGATTTAATTTGTATCATTTTTTTATTTATGTTATAATAAAATATGTTGGAGGAATAAAATGAAGAGATTAGTAACTAGAAGTGATTTTGATGGCCTTGCATGTGCCATGATGTTAAAAGAGTTAAACCTTATTGATGAAATTAAATTCGTTCATCCAAAAGATGTTCAAGATGGCAAAATAGAATTATCAGAAAATGATATTACCACAAACCTTCCATACGATCCACGTGTTGGTCTGGCATTTGACCATCATAAAAGTGAAGCAGATCGTAATAAAGCCAAAGATACAAAAGGAAAATTAATAATTGATCCAAATGCCAAAAGTGCCGCAAGAGTTGTTTATAATTATTACGGAGGCGCATCAAAGTTCCCACGTATATCTAAAGAATTACTTGATGCTGTTGATAAAGGCGATTCTGCATCTTTTACCATTGATGAAATATTAAATCCAACTAAATGGGTATTACTACATTATATAATGGATCCTAGAACTGGTCTTGGTCGTTTCCATGATTTTAGAATTTCCAACTTTGATTTAATGATGGAATTAATTGACAATTGTCGTAATCTCTCAATTGATGAAATAATGGAACTACCTGATGTTTTGGAAAGAACTAAATTATATTTTGAACAAGCTGAACTATTTAAGGCTCAACTTAAACGTATTGTAAAAGTATGTGGAAAAGTAGCGGTTATCGATTTAAGAAACGAAGATATTATCTATGCCGGAAATAGGTTTATGGTTTATGCAATGTATCCAGAAACCGAAATATCAATTCATGTAGCTTGGGGATTTAAAAAACAAAATACAGCCGTTATGATTGGTAAAAGCATTATCAATAAAAATTCTAATGCGGATATCGGTATGCTTTGCTTATCTTATGGCGGTGGTGGCCACAGAAATGCCGGAACATGTCAACTTGATAATGATATTGTTGATAAAGAATTACCAAAAATTATTGAAAAATTAAATAAATAAAAAAAATGGCGATATTGAATGGAATAGTAAAGTATTTGTAGACACAAAAAAACTTTATATTGTTAGTATCCCCGTTCAGTTCTATACTGAACGGGATTCTTATACCCTAGGGTATAAGAAAGTCGCTCGTTATTATAATAATTTATATAATCATTTATTGATTCATAAACATTATCAGAACTATGTAATTTAAAATCTTTATATAGTTCTTCCTTTATCCAACCATTTAAAGATTCAATAATAGGATTATCAGTTGGAGTTCCTGCTCGACTCATTGATCTTTTTATGGTATAATGTTCGTGTAGCTTGTTGAAAGCTTGTGAGGAATATACTGCACCTTGATCGGAATGGACAATCGTCACGAGGTCTTTATATCCTCTTTTTATTTTGGTTTCTAAAAAGTTTTTATATGCATCGAAATGATTTGGAACTCCAACACCGTGTTTAGATGGCTTAACGTCTGATCCTACTATCTCATTATTAAAAACATCTACGAAGAATATCCAATCATATGCTTTGCCATTACAATGAATCATAGTTCCATCAGTAACTATTTTTTCAAATGGTCTTGATGCATTAAAGTTTCCACTTAATACATTTTTATATTTAATATTTTCTTCACCTGCTTTAACCCATGTTTTTCTAGCTTTAGATTTAATTCCAAGTTCTTTACAGATTTTATGGCATAATAGGTCTGAAAATACCTCTCCAGTTGCGTTTCTTATAACTTGGGCAATATGTCTATAGCCATACGTTGTATGACGGCTATGGACTTCTTTTATTTCTTGGGCTAGTGACTTTCTATACTTTTTCCAGTTGGGTTCAACCCCTTTACGAGAAAGCCATTTATAATATCCGCTTCTAGAAACGTTCATCACCTCACACAAGCTTCGTATATTGTAGTCCCGAGAAAGAAGCTCTACTATCTCATATTCCGTATGGATGATTTCGCGATAATTGCGTCTTCCTCGGTATACCCTTTTTTTAATCGTTCGTTCTCGATTCTAAGTAACATGTTTTCATACTCTAATTGCTCCAACGGAGTTAATTCTTTTCTTCTAGAATACTTTGAAAGAGGATTACCTGGTTTACGTTTGTTTTGTAATCCTTCAATACCCTGTTCGTTATATCTAGTTAGCCATATATCCAACTGTCTTCTACTTATTGCAAAATGCACACAAGTGTCTCTTTGTGTGTGTCCACTAAAAAAATAATTGATAACTTCTAACTTTTGTTCTTTTGACCATTCTCTATTCTTTCCACCTTTAGGTCTTCCCATTTTTTTCTCCTTCCCGGCGAACCCCTAGGGGTTCTACCTCTCTAATAGTATAACATAATAAAAAAACTATTAATAAACACTAATGTTTTTTAGTGTCTACTAATAGTTTATCATTTCA
>JAILNW010000058.1 GCA_024691145.1 Lachnospiraceae bacterium | reverse complement strand
AACAGAAGATTTTCAGAAATTTATTACATGGCTTGACAACTACAATATTAATATTGAAAAAATTACAGCGTGAATAAAACCAGCAGTTATCAATACTGCTGGTTTTTTAATGTTAAACTGATAAATCTTTCCTGCAAAATGAAACACACCCTGCTGTAAACAGAATAATTGCTCCAATTAATAACACTGCTGCTTTAACAACTGCCACACTTTCACCTGCTGCTATTCCCTCTGCATCAAAAAGTGTAAAGAAAGTCAGGTATCTTATTCCTTTTGCCTTATCTCCTACATTTGCAAGCATCTGCATAACATACATAACAAGTGGTATTCCTGCACCAAAAGAAAGGCTGAATCGCATATCCTGAAAATAGCATGATGCCAAAAAACATACTCCTGCTATAAATAACATAAGACAAAGCCAGGCTATGTTTACCTTTAAAAGTTCTATACTGTCAAGCTGTCCCTTAAACTCCATATGTGCCATAATTAACTCAAGACATGTTGTATATAGTGCAATTATGGCTATGCAACTTATTAATACAAGTCCCTGTGTTACAACTATACTCTTTCTCTTAACCGGTGCAGCAAGAAGCACAGACATTGCGCCAGTATCATTATACTTGGCAATTAATGCATTTCCTCGGATAATTAAAAATACCATTGGAATTACAAGGAGTATAAAGCCATACAGATATGAAATAATATATGATAAAAGACTTGTGGCACCAAGAACCATTCCAACAGCATCCATTAATTCCGGCATAATCTCATAAAAATTATTAAGTGTTTCCACCATCTTTGGATCATACATATCAATAATCATAACAACATACATTGTAAGAACCGCCATAAATATTAACAGTATCTTTATGCTTTTTTTCATCTCTCGTACATATAATGAACCATTAATCATCACTTTCACCCCCGCCATAATATGCCAAAAATATCTCTTCAAGACTCTGTTTTGAAGCTACTCTAACCATATTGCCATCTAAAGTTCCATCAAAGTCCTTTGCAAATCTTTTAGCCTCTTCTTCATTCTCCAATGTTACTTTGTAAGTGTGCATATGTCGTTTTCTAAGGGTTTCGACAGGACAGGCATTAACTATTCTTCCATCCTTTATTATGCCTATCTGGTCGCAGGTTCTTTCAACCTCATCAAATATATGACTGGATAAAAGTATAGTTTTATTCTTTTTCTTCTCCTCTTCAATAAGTTCAATAAACCTGTTCTGCATAAGAGGATCTAAGCCACTTGTTGGTTCATCTAATATCAATATATCAGGGTCATGCATAAATGCTGCAACTATTCCAATCTTCTGCTTGGTTCCCTTACTCATTTTTTTTATTTTGCTGTCTATATTAAGCTCGAACCTTTCTATAAGTTCCTGCTGTCTTTCATAATTATCAAGATTTCTATACTTTGATAAAAAACTTAAAAATTCTTTTCCAGTCATATCCTCAAAGAAACTTATCTCACCAGGAATGTACCCAAGATTTTTTTGGATAATATCTCTTTCTTTAAAACAATCCATACCATTAATTGTGCATGTGCCGGTTTTACTCTGTAAAAATCCCATAAGATGGCGGATTGTTGTGGTTTTCCCTGCACCATTAGGTCCTAAAAATCCAAACACTTCTCCATTATTAACTTCTAAAGATATGTCAAATATGCCCTTTTCCTGTCCAAAATCTCTTGTAAGATTTTTAATCTCTATTACACTCATTAAACCTTTCCTTTCGTATTTGCATAATAGGCCTATGCAATATTATGCTTTTTCCAACTGTCTGTAGCCTGCAAGCATATCATGAATCAGATTCCTTTGTAATCTTATAAATCATATCCCCAATGTTCCAAATTGTCATAATGCCAAAAATCGGGTGTGAATCTCTATTCCATATCCAACCTTGATAAATTGTATCATAACCGTTATATCCTTCAGTTACGATTTCAAATTCAGCATTAGGGTATTTTTCCATATATTCAGTTAAGGAAAGTTTCTCTCCAGAAAAAGTATTTACACCTTCAAACCCAAAAGGGCTTTTAAATGCTAACATCGAGCATTCTTCTATATCTGCTTTTGTAAATTCAATGTCTCCATGTAGTATTATTTCTTCATTGTCCCTATATTGAAATAATTTATCGACTCTTAGAATTATTGCATCATCTAATTCTTCTATCTTTTGAATTCTGCTATCATGCAGAGTAAATGGGATATTACTTTTTCTGTTCCTGATATACTTGTTAACCTTTTCTGATTCGTACTTCATCGTTAACCTCCACTTTTCATTGGTTGAATTTGGGTTTTGAAAATCATTTAAACAATGTTTAAATGCCTTTATTTCAGCCGTTTTTTCATAATTCTTGTTTAAAATCTTGGTTAAATTATTGGTTGAATGAAATATAAATCATTTATTTAACCAAGATCCATGATGACCTCTGCTGATTATCATAAAGCACATGCATATAGTTTCCGCTAACAGTCTCAAATTCGTAATACTTTATTACTAATTGCTATAATCTTTCAGATATCTTTGTTTCCATTCTGAAACATATGTTATTTCATCATCAATAGAAGAATAATCAAACTGAGTTTTCATATCACCCTCAGAATTTACAATAAAAGTCATGCTATTCCACTTCTTGTCTCCATTAAGTGCATTCCTTTCGGGTGCAATTACTCTATCAATAGACATAAATAGTTTCATTAGATCCATATCGGACCATTTCCCAAGTTCAAAGCAATCTACATACTTACCATTAACCTTCGTATAGTACTTCATACTATAACTTCCTTTAAAATATATAGCATAAAATGCTAGCGATTCCCAACCATCCACTAAATAGTCTTGAAGCTTATCAAATATCAATTGAAATGATTTTTCATTCATAATACACTACTCCTCTCCATTAGGAAAAATCCTAACCGTTTTTTCACCGTCAATTGTGTATGTAACACCTATAGCTGAAGGCCGGTTTGAGTCACCCTCGTAAATTGGCTCAACTTTTATTTGTACGTCCTTCCCTGCTTTCACTTCTTTGGCAAGGCTATCTTCCATTTTCTTGAAATCACCTTGATTTATCTTAGAATCTTGAGGAACAAGATTCTCCATTCCGCCCAAACCTCCAAATTGATCACCAATCAAGTGGCCTCTATCATCTGTTTCTCTTTCATCCCCTTTGCCGATCTTATCAATTCGGAAAACGAGCTATAAATTACTCATCATTTAATCCTTTAACTTTTGCTCTATTTCTTCAATAGTAGGCATAGAACTCTTATAACCTTCAGGTATCAAACTATTTAACTCATATTCTGAAATTCCTATTGGTACATTTACTGCATTTGTAGCATACTGTGCTAATACATTGTCTTTTGTTTTGCAAATCAAAAGACCTATTGTAGGATTATCATTTTCTCCTTTCAATATCCCATCTGTTGCAGCAATATAAGTTCCTAACTGTCCCATATCTCCTGGTTGAAATTCTCTTATCTTTATCTCTACAACTACATAACAATGTTTTTGTATATTATAGAAAAGCATATCAATAAATTGTTCTGTTTCACCAACTACTAATCTATACTCCCTTCCAACTGTAAATGCTAAAATAAGAATGGCTCTTTCCTGTGTTAGTTGAAAACTAGATTTATTTGTGTTATAATTTATATCGTAATAACTTAATAAGATTTAGGAAGGTAAATTATAATGCAGAAGTATATTGAACTATTAAGTAATAAATTGAGGTATATTAACTTAACCATAGAAAATGATACGATTATATTTGATGTTGAGTCTACAGTAGAAGCTCCCATTTGTCCTTATTGTGGAGAAGTTTCAAACAGGAAACATTCTTCTTATAAAAAAAGTTTTATGGATATTCCTCTAAATAATAAGAAAGTATTAATTCGAATCAACAATAGGAAGATGTTTTGCGATAACCAGGAATGTTCTCATAAAACATTTGCTGAAGTATATGATTTCGTAGAAAGAAAATCAAAGAAAACAAAAAGATTAAAAGAATATATCATTGAAGTATCTGTTAATATGAGTTCAATTTCTGCACAGAATTTATTAAGAAAGAACGGGGTTGAGATTGGTAAAAGTACTATATGTACTTTCTTAAAAAAAAGATAGTGTTGAAATTGATAAAGAATCAGTAGAATTTATAGGTATTGATGATTTTGCAATAAAAAAAAGACATAAGTATGCTACTATTATGGTTAATCAAGATGATCATCATATTATTTCTGCTATTGATTCAAGAGAAGTTACTGATGTCCAAAAATGGCTTCAAGAATATCCAAATCTTAAAGTTGTGTCAAGAGATGGTTCTAATATATATAAATTAGCTATTGAATTAGCGAATCCAAATATAATACAAGTATCTGATCGTTTTCATTTAATAAAAGGACTATCTGAAACGATAAGAGATGAAATCAAAAAAATATTACCTCGTCAAATTATTCTTGATGAGGTAACAATAATTCTTTCTAAAAATAGTATTAAAGAGCGATATAAAAAAACAAAGGAAGATATAAATAATGGTGAAAAAATAAGTATAGCATGTAAAAATAATTCAATAGATATAAGAACATTCAAAAAGCTTCTTTCTTTTAATGATATAGAACTTATTGAATATTTTTCGAAAGATAAATATAAAGAAAAACGTCAAACTAATATCGATAGAAAAAATAATGACATAAAACAAGTTAAGGAGTTATATAATAAAGGTTATTCTTTTTCTGCGATTTCAAAACATACTGGATTTGATTGGAGAACTGTAAAAAAATATGTCAATTTAGACAAACCATTAACTATTGAATCGCTAAAAAGAGATAGAGAAAATATATGTTCACCATATCAAGATAAAATAAATGAGTTTATTATTAATAAAGTAAAAACAAAAGATATTTTTATAGAAATACAAAAATTAGGTTATAAGGGAAAATATGGAACATTAAAGAATTATGTAAGTGGTCTTAAGAAAAATGGACAATTAAAATACAAAAAGATATTATCAAGAAAAGATTTATTGAGATTATTATATACCCCTCTAAAAGATAATACTAAACTAAGTAGAGATATGTTAAAAATAGTTTATGAAAAATATAATTTAGTAAAAAAGCTCATTGAACTTATGTTAGAATTTAAAGGAATTCTTTTAAAGAGTAAAAGTGAAAAAGCTCTGTTTGCTTGGTTTAATAAAGCTGAAAAATTAAATATAGATGGTGTCAATTCATTTTTAAAAGGCTGCAATAACGATATGTCTGCCATTATTAATTCTCTCAGATATCAATATAGTAATGGTGTAGTTGAGGCTTCAGTAAATAAAATAAAGTTAATAAAAAGAATAATGCATGGTCGATGTAAATTTGATTTGTTAATAAGCAAAACACTTCGACTTGAATTTTTATGATAATTCAACTAACATAGGAAAGAGCCATTTTTATATTGACATTT
>JAILNW010000013.1 GCA_024691145.1 Lachnospiraceae bacterium | reverse complement strand
AGATTTTATTGGAGGTTTTATTTTTTTGGAATAAGGGAGGATATTATGGTAATAAAGAGCAAGTTTTTCCGTATATCGTCGCTATGTTTGGTTGGAGCTATTACAATAGGTTTTAATAGGCTTTTTGTCAGTGCGAATACTGGAATTGAGACAGTCGACGGAGATAGCAAAGAAGACAAAGCAATAATGAAAATGGTAGAAGAGGAGAAGTATATTGATACTAAATCAGATGAGTTCAGTGTTAATGGACTTGAAGAGTCCATGAAGTCACAGGAGGAAGAAGATAAGAAAGCAGAAGAGGAAGCATTAAGACAGGAAGAACTGGCAAAGGAGATTCCTGGAATTGACTATAAAGAGTATATTGATTTCTCGTCATACAGTGATTTGGCTGTAACTAATGTTACAGGATATCTTAATGTAAGAAAGACACCTTCGGCTGAAGGATCAGCAAATATAATTGCAAAGATGCCACCTAATGCGGGATGTGATATTTTAGAAGAAACTACTAATGAAGCAGGAGAAGAGTGGTGTAAAGTTAAATCTGGAGAAGTTACAGGATATGTACTTAGTGATTATCTTGTAAGAGGAGAAGATGCAGATAAGCTTGCCAGAAAAGTTGGACGTCTTGTTATTAATGTAGACTGTAAAGTACTTAAGGTTCGTTCTGAAGCAAGTATAGATTCCAAGACGCTTTACAGCATTAATGGTGGAGAGCAGCTTCCAGTACTTGAGGTGCTTGATGACTGGGTTAAGGTAGAAATTGAATTCAGTACAGGGGAGGAAGGCGAATACAGGGATTATGCATATGTATCAAAGGAATATATATCCTTTAGTTTTGAACTTGAGAAGGCAATAGAAGTAGAAGAATTGTTAACAGGATTCTCAGCAGAAAGAACAGGAATTGTTTCAAAGGCAAAGACATATCTTGGTAATCCATATGTATATGGAGGAACAAGTTTAACTACGGGAATTGACTGTTCAGGATTTACTATGAAACTTTATGCAATGTATGGATATTCACTTCATAGACAAGCTGCTCAGCAGGCGGCTTATGATGGTGTTGCTATTAAGGCAAGTGAACTTAAGCCGGGAGATCTTGTATTCTACTCTAATGGTTCAAGAGTATCACACGTTGCCATGTTTATAGGTAATGGAAAGATAATACATGCAAGTAATCCAAGATCAGGTATTAAGATTTCTAATATGAATTACAGTACACCATGTAAGTATAAGCGTATATTTAAGAAATAATAACAAAAAATATAATACTAAAAGGGAACGGTTAATAACTGTTCCCTTTTTTTGGAAAAAGCACTACTTGACTATTAGGATTCTTTGTAATAAAATTATCTTTAGATATGTAGTTACTAAAAAGTAACGAAAAATGATATGGATTGTGGGGACGTTTTATATGGACAATTTGATAACTGTAGCAGTGGTTTTAGGACTGTTATTATTATTTGAGTTATATAATGAAAAAAGAAGATATAATGATTTTGTTAAGAAATTAGAAGAGGGATTTGGAAAGCTCTCTGATGAAACATATACGGATATAAAGTTTGCTAATATTAAGCATTTATATGAGAATAAGGAACGAGAAGGCTTTGTTATTGATGATATAACATGGAATGATCTTGATATGGATGAGCTATATAAGATGATTAATAATACTTCAAGTTCTATAGGCATGGAGTATCTTTATAATCTATTAAGGGAACCTTGCTTTAATTTAGAAGAACTAAAGAAAAGAGATGAACTTATAGATTTATTTGAAAATGATAAAGAAGTAAGAAAAGACATACAGGTTTCTTTAGCATGTATAGGAAAGAAAGACAAAACTTCAGTGTTTGGATATATGGAGGAAGTATTTCTTGCTGAATCAAAGAGTGTATTATGGCATATAATTCAAGGAATTCTTGTATTTGTATTTGCAGGAATGATTTTTATGAATAGCAAGTATGCCATTGGACTTTTACTTGGAATAATATTTTATAATGTAATTTCTTATTATGTTTATAAAGCTAAGATAGACAAGTATCTGGATTTTTTTGCTTTAATGGTAAGAGTTTCAAATGCCTGTAAGAAGTTATCTTCCTGTAAGAATAATACCATTGAACAATATAATAATAAGATAAAGAAAGCAGGGAATATTATAAAAAAAGTTAGTAAATGTTCTGTTGTGCTTAGTCAGAGTTCAGTAACAGGAAGCATTTCAGATATGTTTATGGACT
>JAILNW010000116.1 GCA_024691145.1 Lachnospiraceae bacterium | reverse complement strand
GTTTTTTTCTTTTATACTTACTTTTATTCTGATAATGATAGCAGTGCCAATACCCTGCTGCTTAGCAAAAACACTTGAATACTGTTATCACTGCAACCATACTGGGGAATTTCATTGTCCATCCTGTGGAAATACAGGGCATGTGCTTTGTGAAGGTTGCGGTGGAAAGGGACAATCTGTATGTCAAGGTGAACCGGGAAAAGGCTGCGATCATGGCTACTATACCTGTCCTAGCTGCAACGGTGACGGTTTAGGGCGCACTGGTGATGGAGCAATTGTCCCTGATATTCCCTGTGGCAACTGCAATGGCACAGGAAAACTAAGGTGTGTAGTGTGTCACACCACTCCCGGTATCAACTACTGCGCTACATGTAACGGTACTGGCTGGAAAGACTGTGTAGCATCTAACTGCCATTTAGCAAGAGAGGTTAATTGGAAATGTCCCTATTGTGTAGGAACAGGCTGGCTCCATGTAACCTTCGGACATGTCGGTGAGATAAACGATGGAAAATCCAACGTTCCTGTTAATGGAGATATCATAGTAGAACCAAACGGCAAAGAATGGAAATGGGGTTCTTCAAATCAGAATAGCAATAATTCAGACCATAATGACACTCCTGCTACGACTAAACCTGCTAAGAACAATCAATCCATTAAAACTAACAGTCCTGTTCCCACTCAGCCTGCTAATAACAATCAGCATAATCAGAGCAATCAACCTAATGAAAATATTCCAAATGAAAACGACCATTCAGGTGAAGAAACACCAGAAAACAGACCTCTTATCGACGATTTTGTAGATGATGATAATTTCCGACTTGAATTCCTGCCTGGGGAGGCAGATGCTCCAAAGTCTCTATCGGACGATATAAAGCAACAGGTAATCGATATTGTAAAATCTTTTGAATTTGGAAAAATGACCTCTGAAGAAGAGAAAAAAATACAAGGATTTATGACAGCAAGCTGTGTTGAAAGTTTTGAAGATGGAAGGATTTATCCACTGTACTTTGAGGGTCATGTTGTTCTTGACAGACCTGTCAGAGTAAGTGTTAAAATAGCAGACAACTCCTTAAATGGCGGCAAAGATCTCTTTATCTACCATATCCGTGAGGATGGTACTACTGAGCTACTAGAAGATGCCGACTTAGGCTACATTACTTATGAAAGTGGCTATCTATCAGAGATATCCTTTAACACCAGAGAGTTTTCCACTTTTTTCACATCAGCAGTGAAGCTTGACCTTGAAGCCTCTCCTGATGAATCCTTTATAGAAAAACGTACTGCCTCGGAGTCTGGTTCACCGAATCATCCCGAGCCGATACCAGAAAAAAATACTACAAATGTTGCGGTTATCATTATTATTGTTGTTTTAGTAATAATTGTCTTAGCTGTTACAATTGTAGTAGTTGTAATGGTTAAGAAGAAGAAAAAGAAAAACAGTGAATAATTATTATTAAAAATAACACCTTATTATGCAGAAATCTATATCTGTTTAATAAGGTGTTTTTTAAGCAAACAATTACAGTTTTTTATCTTAAATCTAAAAGTTGTTTGTATTCATAATCCAGCTCTTTAATAAATTGAGTTTTTATCATTAAATGCTTCATTATGCCCAGGTCGTTTCGTAGGACACCACACAACATTTTCATCACAAAACATTATCTTATATTTATCTTCTTCCTTTAAAATTCGGATAAAATGTAACAGCTCATTATAATTCTTATAGTTGTCTCGTGTACCTTCAGTAAATTTTTTTTTTCCTATACATTTTATACTCTTTATAACCTTCTCCAATAATCTGTGCAAATACCTCGCACTCTTTAATTTTACTAATATCTATCTTCTCAAACATCACTCCTGTTCTCAAAATTTCAATTAATATCAATACTGGTACCACATTTTACTGGATTGACACTGATTATATCACATGCTATAATAATAAGAAAATTTAAGGAGTGATATATTTGCTAAGACTTAGACCTTACAAACCATGTGATGCAAAAAATATTGTATCCTGGCTAAATGATGAAACAACTTTCAATCTTTGGGGCGGACTTAGATTTGGCCAATTCCCACTATCTGAAGATACCATTAATGATAAATATTTTCTTCATAATGGAGACTGTGTGGAAAGTGATAACTTCTATCCTATGACAGCCTTTGACGAAAGTGGTGCCGTAGGACACTTTATTTTAAGATATATTAATGGCGATAATAAAATATTAAGACTTGGCTGGGTTATAGTTGATAATAACAAACGTGGTTTAAGATACGGTCAAAAGATGCTTAAACTTGCACTTAACTACGCATTTAACATATTAAAAGCTGATACAGTTACTATAGGTGTTTTTGAAAATAATACAGCTGCCTATAAATGTTACGAATCTGTTGGTTTTCAAAAATCAACTATACTAGAAGATTCATATGAAAACATAAATGGACAGGATTTTAAGATTGTCGAGCTTGAAATATCAAAGGAAAGTTTTGACGGAGCCTGTTAAGACTCCGTTTTTCTATTATAATTTTTACAGTTCCTTTTTCAAATTTTCCTCGATATTTTTCAGTGAAATTACACTATTTTTTCACTATTTTCTTTAAAATTTCTTTTTCATTTTCTTTGGCAAAATCACTCAACTCATATGAACGAATACGTTCTTTAACCACCTTTGGTTCAACAAATCCGCTTTTAACTAAAATTGCTAACCTATTAATTATCGTTTTATTAGTAACGCCCAATTCTTTACTTACTTCAATCGGAGTAAACTCTCGTTTATACATCTTTAGAAGTATCAATAAAAGTTCCTTTTCCTTTCCTTTTAGATACGAAAGGCTTCCTTCTAACTCCTCTCCTCTTGAATTTTCAGAAAGTTCACATACTTTATTTGAATACAATAAAACCATCCTAAGAAAATAATTAAACCATATCTCAGGATGCGGAGGATTTTCTCTTCCCGAGTAATATAACGCTGGTAATCCCATTTGTATCGACTCATAATACTCCTCAATATCATAGGCAAAGTATTCTTCTAGTGAACCAATTCCATTAAATCCAAAACCATTAATATCAAGTATATATCCTGATAATAGTCTTGCTGTTCTACCATTACCATCCTCAAATGGATGTATCGTTACCAGTTGATAATGAACAACAGCCGCTACTATTAATGGGTGGTCATCAGTTGTATTAACATATGCTACAAGTTCATCCAATAATTCAGGTATATCTATATACTCTGGCGGGATATAATCAGGGGTTCCACTCACCGAATCATATACCGCAAACAAAACTCCTGGAGGCATCTGTCCTCTAAGCCCTATTTTCTCCTTCGAGGCACCCTTTTCTACATATTTTTGAACATCCAAAATTAATTTTTTTGAAAATTTTTCTTTCTTCTTTGCCTTCTCTTCCAAATAATTCAACGCCAAAAAATAATTTCTTACTTCCTGCTCTGGTTTTAAAAAATGTTTTCGCTCATCACTTTCTATGACTTCATCTACTTGCTGCTCTGAAAGAGGATTTCCCTCTATTTTAGTTGAGGCATATGAACTCTTTTTTTTAGAATTTTTTCTAAGTCTACTAGCAACAGTATG
>JAILNW010000272.1 GCA_024691145.1 Lachnospiraceae bacterium | reverse complement strand
AGAAAAATTGTTATTATTTCTGATTTGCACGATTGTACTTTTGGAAAAAATAACATCAGGCTCCATGAAGAAATTGATAAAATTAATCCAAAATTAATTATTATTGCAGGGGATATTGTTAATAATAAAACAAAAGCCCATAACAAAAATGCAAAAAAATTTATCTTGGATTTAAAGGAAAAATACGATATAATTTATTGTGATGGAAATCATGAGCAGGGATTTTTCAGTAACAAAAAGGGTGGTATTGATGAAGATTTCTTTACGGAATTTTATGACATACAGCCACATAATAATTTAGTTCATCTGGTTAATGATAATATGACCATTGGCAATATAAGATTTTACGGGCTTGATACATTAAGGGCATATTATAGAAGAGTAAAGAGACCAGAATTTAATGTTGACTATCTTAAGAGCGTTATTGGAGAAACTGATGGTAATTATTATAATATATTAATTGCCCATAATCCTGTATATTTTGAGGATTATGCTGCATGGGGCGCAGATCTTGTGATTTCAGGGCATCTTCATGGGGGATTTGTAAGATTGCCTTTTATTGGCGGAGTTATTTCGCCACAGTTACAATTATTTCCAAAATATAGTGGAGGTAAGTATAAATACAAGGAGAGTATATTGTTATTATCAAGAGGGTTAGGCGCACATACATTAAAATTTAGAATTAACAATCTTCCTGAATTAATTGCAGTAAGTGCAGTTAAGGAAGATAATTAGAAAGTAGGCTTTTACAATGGCTATCCCTGTTAAGTTGGAAGTTTTTGAAGGTCCTTTAGACCTTTTGTTACATTTAATTGATAAGAATAAAGTAAATATTTATGATATTCCTATTGTTCTTATTACAGAGCAGTATATGGAATATATAAGAACTATGCAAAATAATAATCTTGATGTTATGAGTGAGTTTCTTGTCATGGCAGCAACTCTTCTGAATATTAAATCTAAGATGCTTCTTCCTAAGGAAGAAAAGCCTAGTGAAGAAGAGGAAGAGATTGACCCAAGAGCCGAACTTGTTCAAAGATTGCTTGAATACAGAATGTATAAGTATATTTCAGAGGAATTAAAAGACAAGCAGTTTGACGCAGCAAGGGTTTTATATAAAGCTCCTACAATTCCTGATGAAATTGCTGATTATAAAGAAGAAGTAGATATTAGTGAATTACTTAGTGATCTTACATTACAAAAGTTACATAATATCTTTAATTCTGTTATAAAAAAACAGGAGAATAAGATTGATCCAATACGAAGCAAGTTCGGTAAGATTGAAAAAGAGGAGATTAGTCTTTCAGATAAGATAAGATATATAGACAGCTATGGAGCAAAACATAAGAATTTCAGTTTCAGAAAACTTCTTGAGGCACAGCATGAGAAAATGGACATTATTGTAACATTTTTAGGCATACTTGAGCTTATGAAGATGGGAAGAATAAAGATAGTACAGAATGCTATTTTTGATGATATAATAATAAGATATAATGATGAGAACAGGGAATTAGAAAGCCTTGAGGACTTATCTTTTGCATAATATATTGAAAAGTGAGGAATACTTCATGGAGATAGAAAAAGTTGAGGCACAAATTGAAGCAATTCTCTTTACTATGGGAGAAGCAGTTGAATTAGATCGTATTGCACAGGCTGTAGGACATGATGAAACAACTGTAAGAAATATTATACGTAATATGATGGATAATTATGATAGCGAAAAAAGAGGCATACAGATTATTGAACTGGATAATTCACTTCAGATGTGTACAAAGGCTGAAACATATGAGGTTTTAGTTAAGATTGCACATGTTCCTAAAAAACACGTTCTTACAGATGTTTTGCTTGAAACTTTATCTATTATAGCATATAAGCAGCCCATAACAAAGACTGCTATAGAGAATATAAGAGGAGTTAAGTGTGATCATGCAATTAACAAACTTATAGAATATAATCTTGTCTGTGAAGCAGGAAGACTTGATGCTCCTGGAAGGCCTATATTATTTGCAACAACAGAGGAGTTTTTACGTTCATTTGGAATTGCTTCCCTT
>JAILNW010000436.1 GCA_024691145.1 Lachnospiraceae bacterium | reverse complement strand
TATTCTTAAGATTCCATCATATTTTACTAATGATATGTTGCCTGTGCTTACTAAATGGGGATCAAATTTTGATAAACTTGCGGATAAATATAACGTTGAATATGATATATCCTCAATTTTAACAACAGTTGGCGGAAAGTTATCTAGTTTATCCACATCAATCGTAAGCTTCACTGGAAACGTTGCTGTATCAGTTCCTGGATTTATAGTAAATCTTATTATATGTGTTATGTCTACTTACTTTTTTACAGCTGATTTAACACTTTTTAAGGAATTTATATATAAGCAGTTATCCGGAAAGGCTGTGAACATCATAGATAACGCTGTAAGGCTTTTCTTTGTAAATATAGGACGTTATGTAAAGTCATATGCATTAATTGTTTTAATAACCTTCTGTGAGCTTTTTATAAGCTTTTTAATTATAGGAATTAAGGGTTCCTTTTATATTGCAATGATTATTGCAATATTTGATATTCTTCCTATAGTAGGATGTGGAACTATTCTTCTTCCTTGGCTTGTATACGCTATAGTTAAGGGCAATTCTTCACTTGCAATAGGACTAGCCATTGTATATATAATAGTTACAATTGTAAGAAATATTATTGAACCTAGAATTGTAGGAAAGCAGGTGGGACTTCATCCTCTGTTAACACTTGCAGGCATGATAGTTGGAACCTATGTATTTGGACCGCTTGGTCTTCTTGGACTTCCAATAGCCCTTACTATTATAAAAGATCTTAATGAACAGGAAATAATACATTTGTATAGACAATAAATGTCAGATACCTTCTCCCCAACAAAGAAGAGGACAGTTATATTGGGGAACTGTCCTCTTCGGAGAAGGTATTTTTGTTACTTATGGGGTGTAGCAAAAACTATATAATGTATTGGGGTTTACTGATATAGTATACCATTATGAGTCACATAAGTGTGCACAAACTTCACTATTTTTTATATGCTTTTTTGTGCAATTTCACGTTACTATTTGTCAAATTTTACCAATTATTATGTAATTATTACCATTTTTACCACATGTTATACAAAAATAACTTTATTTTTTTAGCGTTGCGTACATAACTGCCTTAATAGTATGCATTCTGTTTTCTGCCTCATCAAAAACAACAGACTGTTCTGATTCAAATACTTCATCAGTAACTTCCATCTCGTTTATGTTAAACTTCTCTGCTATCTTCTTTCCTATATCTGTACCAAGATCATGGAAGGCCGGTAAACAATGCATAAATATTGCGCTGTCCTTTGCATTATCCATAACAGCTTTATTAACCTGATAAGGAAGAAGGTCATGAATTCTCTCTGCCCATACTTCATCAGGCTCACCCATGGATACCCAGACATCTGTATAAATAACATCTGCATCCTTTGTAGCTTCCTTAACGTCCTCACATAATGTAATAGTTGCTCCTGAAGCTTTAGCAAATTCCTTGCACTCTGCTACTAACTCATCATTAGGGAAATACTTCTTAGGTGCACATGCAACAAAATCCATCCCCATCTTAGAACATGCAATCATCCATGAATTACCCATGTTATATCTTGCATCTCCCATATAAACAAGTTTGATTCCCTTAAGTTTTCCTAACTTTTCTCTTATAGTAAGCATATCTGCAAGCATCTGAGTAGGATGAAACTCATTAGTAAGTCCGTTCCATACTGGAACACCTGCATACTTTGCAAGTTCTTCAACTATACTCTGGCCATATCCTCTGTATTCTATACCATCAAACATTCTTCCAAGAACCCTTGCTGTATCAGCGATACTTTCTTTCTTGCCTATCTGTGAACTTGCAGGCTCAAGATAAGTTGTTCCCATACCAAGATCGTGTGCTGCTACTTCAAATGAGCATCTTGTTCTTGTACTTGTTTTTTCAAATATTAATGCAACATTCTTTCCTTTAAATTCATCAACAAGAATGCCCTTCTTTTTCTTTTCCTTTAACTCTGCTGCAAGATCCAAGAAATATGTTATCTCTTCTTGGCTAAAATCTTTCAATGTAAGAAAGTTCTTTCCATATAAATTCATATTCATCCAGACATATCCCCCTATTAAGGTTATTAATGTCTGTCCCTCCTTTCAACAAGCACGAAGTAACTATGTCGTGTATTATTTTACCATTATATAATAGTTTTTCTTAAAATGCAAGTACAATTTATAAATATACATCATTCTTTTTGATAATTGTATAAATATTCAAATTTTAGCACAATTATAGCCATTTTCATACATTTTAATGAATTCACAAAAATTTCACAAAAATTTTAGCACTCACCTCTTGACAGTGCTAACAACTAGTGTTATATTATATATATAACAAGTAGACAAGGAGTGCACGCCTAGTAACAGTTAAGCGCTAAAACCTAATCGTTACATAATTCTCTACTTATATGTAAATAATAAATATAGACTAAACCAAAAGGTTTCATTTAAGGAGGAATTATTATGTTATTACCAAGTATTTTTGAAAACGATTTTATGGACAACTTTTTTGATGATGTTTTTACAACACCTAAGTTCAATTTTAACCAGTCATCAATAGGACAGATGCACACAGATGTTGCTGAGTATGATGACAGATATGAACTTGATATAGAGCTTCCTGGTTTTAAGAAGGAAGATATAAAGGCTGATATTAAAGACGGCTATCTTACAATAACTGCTGCTACTACTTCTGACAATGACGAGAAGGATAAAAACGGCAAGTATATAAGACGCGAACGTTACACAGGTCACTGCCAGAGAAGTTTCTTTGTAGGAAAGAACATCACCGAGGAAGATATTAAGGCTAACTTCAAGGATGGTATCCTGAAACTTGCAGTACCTAAGAAGGAACCTGCAAAAGAGGTTGAAGAGAAGAAGTATATAACAATAGAGTAATAAAATCCCTTTGTTAAACATTGCTAAGAGGAGCTGCTTAATTGCAGCTCCTCTTTTCTTGCTTATAATCTATAAGATGTAAAAAAGGGACCAGCTTTCGCTGATCCCTTCTCATCTATTATACATTATATTAATTCTTCTTTTTTGCTGTAAAGAACTACAAGTCCGCAAGCTGAAGCAATTACCATAGATATATATAAATATGGAACACTTACATCTGCTGTCTTAGGTGCTGTAGTTGCCTTTGGTACAGCTGTCTCATCAATATCAACATCTGCTTCAACAACAACCTCACTATCAGGTGCTGCTGTTATAGCTGGCTCCTTAGTTGCTTCTGGAGTAAGTGGTATCTCTTCATCTATTATAGTAGCTGGCTCTATAGTTGGTGCTACTGTAGGAGTTGGTGTTGCAACTGGCTCTTCTGTTGGCTGTGGAACTAATGGCACATCCTCATCATCGATTGGTTCAACAGTCGGCTCTGGTGTTGCTGTTGGTTCAGGTGTTACAACAGGCTCTGGAGTAGGAGTAATATCTGAATCTCCTTCTGTCTCAATATCCTTTATACAATTAACAGTTACAAGATATCCATTCTCATCCACAAAACTTTCTGACTTATACTCTTTTATAACTGTTTTCTGATATACACCATATCCATTAGATAATACATATAAACCATTCTGAACTGCTTTAACAGCTTCTTCATCAGTATGCTTAGGAACTTCTATATCCATAGCCCATACATCTGCTGTAAGTCCATCTTCACCTTCTACACTAGTAACATAATAATCCTCTGTTAATGTGTAAATTCCCACTGGAGCAGCCATATCATCTGTCATATCACTAACCACAAACTCTACTGGCTGTCTCTTACCTTCTAAATTACCACGATCATTCCAGATCGAAACCAACTTTAAGGTAACTGTTTCTTCTGTCTTAGTTTCCCCTGCTTCATCAGCAAATGCACATGTAGAAAATGCTGTTGTCATCATTGCTAATGCAAGCGTAAATGCACAAGTCTTTTTAACTTTACCCAAGAACATAAAGTAATACCTCTCTTTCGAATTATTAATTGTAATTGTTACACGAATCTTGTCATGACATGACTGCGATTAAATAATACACCAGAATAAATCTCCCAAACAAAACCCACTGATTAATTTGCATTCTGCAAAAACTCTAATATGCAATAACAATCTGTCTGTACCTGTTTAGCATCTTCCTTACGTGCATTACATATCAAAACAAACAAATCCCTGACAATTACTAATAATAACATATTTTTCCAAATTAATCAATATTAAAACAAAAATTTTTATATTATTTTTAATAATTGTTATTATCTTGCTAATTAAGATTGCCTGTCTATCCCCTTTTAAACAATCTTGTATTACTCTACTTCATGTGATACTGAATAACATAATGCAGCAACCACTGAAACAGATGCAGCTAACATAACGAATAAATCTACCATGACTTTAATCTCCTTTTTACTTCTAATAACTATCCCTTATAATTCCCCTTGAAAATCTTCCCTATTTCTTAACTACAATATCATAATACCCTCCTCAAGTAACATGAAGGTCACATCTTCATGATTATTGAATTTTTTTTAAATTTATGTTATATTTTTCATATGAATACTTTTAAAGGTGGTTGATTACATGCGTAAAATGGTTTTATCTATTCTAGTTGAGAATACATCTGGTGTTCTGAGCCGTGTTTCAGGGCTTTTCAGCAGACGTGGTTATAACATTGACAGTCTTACAGTTGGTGAGACACAGAATCCTAAGTATTCAAGAATGACTGTTGTGGCAACAGGTGATGAACAGATTCTTGAACAGATACGAAATCAGCTTAACAAACTTGAAGATATTAAAGAAATTACTGAATTAATTGATGGTGCTTCAGTATGCAGAGAACTTGTTCTTATAAAGGTTGCTGCAGACCAGAAACAGAGACAGGCCATTATATCCATTGCAGACGTTTTCAGATCCAAGATTGTTGACGTAGCTCCTGAATCCATTATGATAGAGATTACAGGTAATCCTGCAAAGATTAATGCATTTATAAGACTTCTTGAAGGATACCAGATTCTTGAACTTGTCAGAACTGGTGTTACAGGACTTGCAAGGGGTTCTGGAGATATTGGACCATATATAGACTTTTAAATATAATAAAGCTGCCCTCTGCAAGTGCAGAGGGCATTTGTTATCTAAAAATCTATTTTACCTGAAAGTGCATCAATATAATAACTTCTTTCGCGATTTGAATCTTCAGCCTTAACTATAATCTTCCAATATGGAACTCCATAATAGTCAGTTTCATCTTCTGTATCAGTAGTATCCTTTAATCTGTAAATTAACTCAATAGCATTAACAGTATAATCTTTTCCTTGTACTCTATCTGATAAAGCTGTTAATGCATATTCCAAAGGAACTATAGCATCTATTGTTTCAACATCAGTAATATCATCTTTACCCGTATAATTAAAATAATGATCAATTACTCCAATATCCGCTAAAAAAGCATTCATTGAATCATAATAAACATTTCCCGGAGATTCTTCTGCATCAAATACAACTCCATCATAAATTCTTCTCATAGTACAATGAAGTGCGTAATTACCATCACCAAGGTCCACTGGATATACCTTTTCAACTTCTTTTGGCAGTACATTATCTCTTTTAAATAAATCTTCTTTATTAACTAATGTCTCA
>JAILNW010000435.1 GCA_024691145.1 Lachnospiraceae bacterium | reverse complement strand
AGTCCATGTGATTTCACGCTGGTAGCCAGAAATAATGTAAACTCTATCTGCCTGCATAGGGATGGGTATCTTTCTATTCCCTGTTACCAGAAAAAAATCTGTAGCATCTTTACTTATTACTTCAGCCACTTTTTTTACTCCGCTTAAATTATTATCCATATCATTCGTAACCTCCAATATTTTTCAATTTTAGACTATCAAATTTTAATGATTCCAATTCTTGTTGTTAATCAAATGTAGAATACAAGTGTTTTTCATAAAGCAAATAATCAATTAAACTTCTCACTGAATATTCCGGTTCGGCAGAGCCAAGTTTCCGGCCAACAGAGAGCCAGTGTTCCGGAAGGAAATGAGCCATTTTGCTTTTGCTTGATTGCTTTATATGAGCGAGGGATTGTCTTGTCAAGCCCTTGCCGCGTTTGCGGTGCGTAAGCAGGCTTTACAAGACTGATTCATCGCGCATACACTTCTTTAGGCAAAGGCAAAGTTGATTATGGGTGGCTCTCTCCTACCGGACAGGTGGCTCAAGGGTATCCAGATTATTGATACTAAAGGATAAGACTTTAGAAATAGTAACTCGCAAACCATAATAGACTATAAAGAACTTAATTGTACCTTCCGTATAATGAAAATCGTAAAAAAGAGTATTTGAGTGGGGTGGGGGATTGTGGGCGAATCTCAAACTGTTACAGCTTTTATATAAATAAACCATAGTCATTATGGACACAATTAATCGTTGAGAATATGAGTTTTGCTAATTTATATATAAATATGAGGATAAAGACATGAGTAAAGTTGACAACTTAAAGGCAATGCTGTTTTCTTATGGAATGAATAATAGAAGAAAAAGCAAATCGTCAAATGTTGAATATAAGATGGAGAAAATACTGCGTGAGATAAAATGCGAAGAAGATGATTGTGCTTATGAACAAATGTTGAAAAGCATGTGGGAATCTCCTCTATTATCTCAGTTTCTTGATTATTTGCTTTTTCCGATAGGAGAAAGTGAGATAGGACAGGGGGCTTTTTTTCCATTTACTGAATCACTTCGATTCGAGATTCGTCATCTAGTTTTTATACTAAAATTTCATTCAGACAAGATTAACGATTTTGTTAAATACAGGGAGAAATATGATGATTATGTTTTGTTAAATCAGTATGACAGGGCTTTGGATATAGTTACAGAAGTTAAAAAGAAATATGGGGAATCTTTATGGGCGTATGAGTGTTTGTTTTTTTTGAATGCAGATAACAGTAATAATATTAACAGAATAATGGAACCTCTTGTAAACAGTACTTGTTTCTATTTGATACCCGCATATTTTTTTGAATTGAAAAATCGAAACACGATTTCAGGCGAAGAATATTATTATATTAGTGAACGAGAGATGGAACGGTGGAAAAACTTATGGGATGAAAACAATGATGGTCAGGTAGAATTCTATAAATATACAGTATCTGGTAATAAGTATAGTTGCAACCCTGACGAAGCGGTAGGAGTATTAAAGTTTATTGCTCGATGTCCGCTTATTGACCAATATTTATATTTAAATTGTTTATGTAAAGAAATGCTTAGACATCCACAAAAAGGAGAGGTATATGAAAGTATCACTCGATATATTCAAGAGTTAAAAGAGATAGAAGATAGTTCATTTGATACAATAAGATTTCTGTATGATTCCCTTGAAAACAAAAAGAAATATACTATTAAGACGGGTTTAGATACCGCAAAAAGACTATTTGTACTAGGAAAACTGAAGGAAGCACGTTGTGAAACTGAAAGACTTTTAACAAGATACCCCAACAATGTTGAAGGTATAAGTCTCTTGGCAGAATTAAATATACTTCTATCGGATGGGTATAGTCCTTTTGATGGAACAAATCTTGGGATGATCTTAAAAAACCTTGAAAATGTGTATGGACTTGCTTCTTGTATAGATGATTCCATACAGAAAATTAATAAGTTAGCCTTACAATGTAGTTTCTCAACGTGGGGACTTGGTTTAATGTCATGTGTATGGGGGAGAATAGCAGCAACCAATAGTGACGACAGGGAATATTATGCAAAATTGAGCAACATCCAGCATTTGGATATTGAAACAGTTTTAGCATAATATTCCCTGTCGTCACTATTGGTTGCT
>JAILNW010000429.1 GCA_024691145.1 Lachnospiraceae bacterium | reverse complement strand
ATTATGTAAAAGTGCGGACATGGATGGTGAAATTAATCCTAAAAGTCCAAGTATAATAAGATCTGAATTAAATCCTGCTCTATAAGTTAATTAAATACACATAACGAAGGATTTTCTTTCTTAATTCTTCTTTTGTGGCTTTTTTATAAATAATAAATATAGGAAACCTAATGTAAGTATAAATGCAACAACTGTAAAAAAGCTAAATCCTATAAGTCCTGTTGCAAGCCCGCCAATCTGGTAAATACATAATGAAACAACATATGCAAGTAATGTCTGATAACCTATAGCAAACCAGAACCACTTAGTATTATTCATTTCTCTCTTAATCGCACCCATTGCAGCAAAGCAAGGAGCACATAACAAGTTAAATACTAAGAAAGAATAAGCAGCAATTCCTGGTAAAACCTTAGCTACATTTGCCCAAATCTCTGCTCCATCTTCAGCAACTTCTTCCACACCGAAGATAACTCCAAATGTACCAACAACATTTTCCTTCGCAATTAATCCTGTTACAGCAGCAACAGCCATCCTCCAGTTACCAAATCCAAGAGGTTTGAATAACGGAGCAATTACACTTCCTAATCTTGCAAGAATACTCTTATTAATTTCAAGTGCTTCAAGCATTCTGAACTCTCCATCAACATATCCAAACTGCATTAAGAACCAAAGTACTATTGTAGATAAAAGAATAATTGTTCCTGCTTTCTTAATAAAAGAAGAACCTCTTTCCCACATACTTCTAAGGATACTTCCTAAAGTAGGCATATGATAAGCTGGAAGCTCCATAACAAATGGTGCCACATCTGAATTAAATGCCTTTGTTTTCTTAAGAATAACACCTGAGCAAATGATAGCTGCAATTCCTACAAAGTAAGCACTAGGTGCAACCCACCATGCTCCATTAAATACAGCACCTGCAATAAGTGCTATAATAGGAAGCTTAGCTCCACATGGAACAAAAGTAGTTGTCATTATAGTCATCTTTCTGTCTCTGTCACTTTCAATTGTTCTTGACGCCATAATTCCCGGAATACCACAACCACTACCAATTAACATAGGTATAAATGACTTTCCTGATAATCCAAATCTTCTAAAGATTCTGTCCATAATAAATGCAATTCTTGCCATATATCCGCAGCCCTCAAGGAAAGCCAAGAATATAAACAACACCATAATCTGTGGAACGAATCCAAGTACAGCACCAACTCCACCTACAATACCATCAAGCACAAGACCCTTTAACCAGTCTGCACAATTTATCTTATCAAGTAAACCTTCAACAATTCCTGGAATACTAGGCACATCTAATCCAAACAAAGACCAGCCTTCACCAAATACACCATCATTAACCCAGTCAGTTAAATATCCTCCAACTGTTGTAACTGATATATAATAAACAATAAACATAACAACAGCAAATATAGGAAGAGCTAAAAATCTGTTTGTAACTATCTTATCTATCTTATCAGATGTAGTTTCTGTTTTCTTGCCCTTCTTTATGCACTGTCCTATTATAGAAGTTATGTATTCATATCTTTCATTTGTTATAATACTCTCAACTTCATCATCATACTCATCTTCAATTGATTTAACGATAACTGAAACATCTGGTATCTCATAGCCATCAGAAGCATTATTAAAAAGTTCATTAATTTTTTCATCCTTTTCCAACAGCTTAATTGCCAGAAACCTTTTTATATCATCATCAATTCCAACAAGTTTTTCCTCTGTATTACTGATTGCAGACTCAATTTTTTCTGAAAAACTATGTTTAATTTTTGTAACGTTTCCATTTTTAGCAAGTAAAAAAGCTTCCTTTGCAAGTTCATTAATACCCTCTGATTTTAAAGCGGATATTTCCATTACTTTAATTCCAAGGTTTTCACTTAACTTTTTAATATTAACAGTATCACCTTGTTTTCTAAGGACGTCCACCATGTTAACAGCCATAATAACAGGAATTCCAAGCTCCATAATCTGAGTGGATAAATATAAATTTCTCTCAAGATTTGTTCCATCAACTATATTAATAATGGCATCAGGTCTTTCATTAACAAGATAATTTCTTGTCACAACTTCTTCTAAAGTATATGGTGATAATGAATAAATACCTGGTAAATCAATTATCTCTACTTCTTTGTTCTCCTTTAATTTTCCTTCCTTCTTCTCAACAGTAACTCCAGGCCAGTTTCCTACATACTGGTTAGAACCTGTTAATGCATTAAATAATGTTGTCTTTCCGCAGTTTGGATTTCCTGCCAATGCGATTTTTATAGACATCTTTCTACCTCTTTTCTTGTTTCATACAACTTCTTATAATTAGTTTTCGCTAACCTAAAATCAAAAAATATAAGGCTTATTCAACCTCAATTATATTTGCATCATCTTTTCTAAGTGAAAGTTCATACCCTCTTACAGTAATTTCAACAGGATCCCCAAGTGGTGCAACTTTTCTTACAAATATAGTAACACCTTTAGTAATACCCATATCCATAATTCTTCTTTTTACAGGACCACTTCCATCAATCTTAGTTACCTTAACAGTCTGTCCTATCTTAACATCTTTAAGTGTCATTATACATCCTCCATTCATCAACAACTTCAAACGGTGATTTTATTAGCCATATCCTTCCCTATGGCTACTCTTGAGTCTTTAATATTAACAATCAAATTACCATCTGTCTTTGAAACTACCTTAATAACAGCACCAGAAACAAATCCAAGTTTTTCAATAAACTTCTTAGTTTCCTCTTTTCCTCCAACTTTGATAATTTTTGCAGTTTCACCCTCTTTAACCATAGTTAGTGGCATATAAATCATCCTTTCTTAACATAACTTCTGTTAGTTAGTCATTTATTTCTATGATTAGTATATACTAACCTTAGATAGTTGTCAATACTTTTTTCACAAATCCCTTAACCTCTCCCTTATGAATGCACAATATATAATCACAGCATATATCAAAAAGCCCTGCAGTCCGCTTTTTTGTGGACCACAGAGCCTTTTAGATTATTCTTTATTCAATATTTTTTAATACTCTCTCCATTGGAATCTTCTTGATTCTTCTGAAATCAATTATACTAACAATTGCATATCCAACAAGCACAAACAAAAACATCTTAACATATACCAGTGTTTTCCCTTTAAACTTTTTAAGTGGTATAGCTCTTATTCCTTTTGAACCAAGTTTTGAATTTATGCCTTTAAAACTGTCACGTTCCTCTTCTGCTGTATCAAAATCATATAAAAAACACAGCCCATTTTAAAAAACTGTGTTTTTAACGCTTAAAAATCAAATCCTACAATGGTTTTATATTTTAGTGCTAATTCAAGCATTCTCTTTAATTCCTTAAGATTATTGCTTGTATTAACGCTGCACAAATCATTTACAACTTCTAATGCAACAGGAACTTTCTCTAAAGTCAATACTTCATCTTCATAATCATCAATAATAATATCACATTTATCATTGATGATTGAAAAAACACCTGACTTATATAATTCATCAAAGACTTCCTGTGTTAATAGAATTTCTTCCACCTGATTATCTTCAATAATACCATTATCATAATCTTTCACGGCCTTCTGATTTTTTGGCACTCTAATATATCTTGTTTTTTCCATGTGAACATCCCTTCGCATTAAATACCTGTTGCCATCATCGTAACCATTTACTTCATCGGACTTAAATATAATCCATCTTAATCCTCTTTTATTTATTATCGCTTATCATTTTCTTCTTAAAAACAACAGCAGAACATATAACAGCTGCAATTGTATATACAAAAAATAAAACAACATTTCTTCCACTAATTATATCAGTATTATTATTCATTATACCTCTTATTATTGTAACACATGACTCGAAAGGCAGACATTCACATATAAATCTGAAACCCTTTCCAAGGGCTTCCTTTGGAAAATACATTCCGCTAGTAAAGCAAACAAGCTGAATTATAACACTTGATATTCCTGAAGATCCCTTTTCAGAAGCAACACTTCCTATAATTATTCCAAGTGCTATAAAAAGTATTGCAACAACTATAGAAACAAGCATTGCAAATATAATATGCACACTAAATTCTAATCCTAACACAATAGCCAGAATAAAAAATAATATATTCTGAATTACTATAATAGGCAAAATAGCAAGCATGTAGCCTAATATATACTCAATAGACTTCATAGGGCTTATGCCTAATCTGATCAGTAAAGATGAGGTTCTGTCTTTACTTACAAGCATAGCTGAAAATAAAGTAATAAACGTAAATCCAAACACCACTATGCCTGGTGTAAAGTTATGTAATTCATAATTTTCACTTGGAATATTAAACTGCTGAAAAATAAAAAGTAAAAATAAAGGTAAAATAATAGCAAATATTATACTTAAGGGATCTCTTATAATCTCTTTAAAATTTCTTTTTGCAAAATTAATAGTTCTCATATTATAATTCGCCTCCCGTAGCAATCTTAACAAATGCATCTTCAAAGTTGTCAGTACTAGCTTTAGTCTTTAGTTCCTCTGTTGTTCCAACATCCACAAGGTCTCCCTTAGCCATAATACCAACCCTGTCTGACAAACTTTCTGCCTCCTCCATATAGTGAGTAGTAAGAATAATAGTAATATTGCCTTTAAGCTTCTCAATAACCTTCCATAATTCTTTTCTTGCAATAACATCAAGGCCTAATGTAGGTTCATCAAGAAACAAAATCTTTGGTTCATTAATTAAAGCAATTGCTATTGACACCTTTCTCTGCCAGCCGCCTGACAAAGTCTTCGCCTTTTGCTTTAAAACCTCATCAAGTTTAAATAACTTAACAAGTTCATCAATTTTAGCTTCCTTATTTGGTATCTGATAGACACCTGCCATAAATTCAAGATTTTCTTTTACAGAAAGATTAGGTGCAATGGCTGTTTTCTGAGGAGAAACATTAAGAATCTCCTTAATCTTCTGGCTGTCCTTAACCACATCCATGCCTAATATCTTAACTTCCCCATCTGTTGGAAGTATAAGTGTAGAAAGCATCTTTATAGTAGTTGTTTTACCAGCACCATTTGTTCCAAGCAAAGCAAAAAGCTCACCTTCATTAATCGTTAAATCAATTCCATTAACAGCTGTCTTTTCTTTAAATTTCTTAGTTAAATTCTTAGTTTCTATTGCATACATATTATAAAACCCCCTTTGGGAACAAATCTTCAATAGCATCTGCCTTAAGTAAGGCAATACCCTTATTCTTATCACAAAGAACAATTACAGAATCCCCAGGCTTAATATCGAACATCTCTCTTGCCTCCTTAGGAATAACTATCTGTCCCTTCTCTCCTACCTTGCTGACTCCTACAAATTTATCCTTTTCCATACTATTCCTCCATTTCATATTAGTTATACTTTTCATACTTCTTAAACTTATTATACTACTGGAATTTGCAGAATGCAACAATTTTACTATTAATTTTGAAATTCTAGAGTAATTTCTTATTAAATAAAAAAACTCCCCGAAGTCTGTAATTTTTAACTTCGAGGAATTACACTATATCTCCATCTTTAAACTAGTCAGGCAAATAATTAAACTTAAAATATACAGTCGTATTATATACTACATCATCCATATCTCCAAAAAATACTTTCAGCATAAAACCTTCCTCTCTAGATTTGCTTTATTGCACTATTTACATAATTATAAGGTAGATTTTTCCAAATAATAAATATCATTACATTAATCTCTTATAAATATCTAACATGCTTTCCATCTGGTATTGAAGAAGCCATGCTGCATTGT
>JAILNW010000407.1 GCA_024691145.1 Lachnospiraceae bacterium | reverse complement strand
TATCTAAAACAGATGGCTTTTTCGGATGAAAGTATTACATTAGAAGAAGAAATAAGAAAAATATTCATACCTATAATCGAATTAAAAAAAGAGGTTGACGAACGTTTAAAAATCATGGAGGATGACCCTAGTGAAATAAATGTTAAAAGGTATACAACAGTCCATGACAGATTTACGGATATGGGCGGATATAACTATGAAAAAGATTATGAGGTTATGTATAGCAGGTTTGGTTTTAAAGATGAGGACAGATATAAGAAACTTTCTGAATTTTCAGGGGGACAGAAAACAAGAATTGCTTTTGTAAAGCTTTTATTAAGCCAGCCAGATATTCTTCTTTTAGATGAGCCTACTAACCATCTTGATATTACAACTATAGAATGGCTTGAGGATTATCTTTGCAATTATAAAAAGGCTGTTGTTGTTGTTTCCCACGACAGAATGTTTCTTGATAAGGTTGTGGATGTTGTTTATGAGATAGAATATGGTGTAACTAAGAGATATGCTGGTAATTATTCATTTTTCTGTGAAAGAAAGCAGGAAAATTATGATAAGCAGTTAAAGGACTACAACAGGCAGCAGAAGGAGATTCAGAGAATTGAAAAGGTAATAGACAGGTTTAAGGGTAAGCCTACAAAAGTATCAATGGCTCATTCCAAGGAAAAGTATTTAGAACATATGGAGAAGATTGAATCACCGGATATGGCGGATAATAAGACATTTCACATTAATGTGGAACCGGAGATTACAAGTGGCAAGGATGTTCTTGTTACTAAGGATTTACAGATAGGATATGATAAGCCTTTAACTAATGTTAATCTGACTATTACAAGAGGCCAGAAGGTTGGTATCATTGGAGCAAATGGTACTGGAAAATCAACATTTTTGAAGACTATTATGGGAATGATAGATGGACTTTCTGGAAGCTACAAGTATGGCATAAATGTAACTGTTGGTTATTTTGACCAGCAGACAGCCCAGTATTCAAGCAACAAAACTGTAATAGATGATTATTGGGATGAGTATCCTGATCTTACACAGACAGAGGTTCGTAACAGCTTAGGTGCATTTTTATTTACACAGGATGATGTTTTTAAAAATGTTGATATGCTTTCAGGTGGAGAAAAGTCCAGACTAGCTCTTTCTAAAATGCTTAGAAAAAGACCGAATTTTCTGATACTTGATGAGCCTACTAACCATATGGATATTGTTGGTAAGGAGACTCTGGAGAAAATTCTTAAAGAATATACAGGTACTTTGCTTTTTGTTTCACATGACAGATATTTTATTAAGCAGGTGGCAGATGTTATTGTTTCTTTTGAAAATGGCATTACAAAGGTTTATCCTTTTGGTTATGAACAATACAAAGAGGAAATGGCTAAGGAAAATGTGACAAATATTTCCATTTCAGAGGTTAAGAAAGACAATAATAAGCCGATGTCAAAAGAAAAGGAGAAAATGATTTTCCAAAAGGAACAGCAGAAAAAACAAAGAAGAGCTGATAAAATTGAAGGTTTAATTGCTGAAATTGAAGATAAAATTGAAGGGTTAAAAGAAGAACTTAATAAGCCTGAGTATGCAGCAGATTATGTAAAACTTCAGGAAATTAATGATAATATAGGAAAATATGAGGACGAGATAGCAGAATTAATGGAGGAATGGGAAATATTATTAAGTGAGATAGAGGAATAACTTAGGCGAAAGGATGTTGATTTAATGGATTTTTACTATGAATCAGTTGATGAAAAAACAAGAGTACATGCAGTTAAGTACAAACCACAGGGAGAGATAAGAGGAGTTATTCAGATAATTCATGGAATGAACGAGTATATAGGAAGATATGACGAACTAGCGAGATTTCTATGTGATAATGGATTTATGGTTGTGGGAAATGACCATATAGGCCATGGAGAATCTATCGAAAATGATGATAATCTAGGATATTTTTGTGAAAAAGAAGGCAATAAAGTTTTACTTAAGGATATAGTTAAGCTTATGAATATAGCTCAGAGAGAATGTCCTGATATTCCTTATTATATTATTGGCCACAGCATGGGATCATTTATGTTAAGACATATAATAGCATTGTATGGAGACAGAATAGATGGTGCTGTTATTTGTGCTACAGGAAATCAGCCAGGTTATCTTTCTGCCTTTGGAATGGTGCTATGTAATCTGTTATCAATTGTTAATGGTGACCATTATAGAAGCAAGTTTGTGGCAGCCCAGATGTTTAAGGGATATAACAAAAGAATAACTAACAAAAAGACTGATTTTGACTGGATAGTTTCTGATGAGAGAGTTGTGGAGAAATATATTAATGATCCAAAATGTAACTATATTTATTCTCTTAATGGATATAATAACTTTATGAAGATTATTAATGGTGTTAATAATAAAAGTCTTTTAAACAGAATACCAAAGGATCTTCCTGTTTTCTTTATTGCTGGTGAAGAGGATCCTGTTGCAGGATATGGCAAGTACACTACTGAACTTGTTAAGTTATATGAGAAGATCGGAATAAAAAATGTTGATTGCAAACTTTATCCTAATGCCAGACATGAAATTCATAATGATTATTGCAAAGAAACAGTATTTGATGATATAATTAATTGGATTGACAAATTGGAAGAGAATAAGGGTGCAAAAAATTGATAGAAAGTAGTACAAATAAACAGATAAAGAAGATAAAACAGTTACAGAAAAAATCAAAGACTCGTGATGAATACAAGGAATTTGTTATTGAAGGAATTAAAATGTATGAAGAGATTCCTGCAGATAAGATTGTTGCCACTTATATAAGTGAAAGTTTTTTTAAGGAGAAGTCTGATTTACATAGGAATATTATTAGGGAATATGAGGTTGTAAAGGATGATATATTCTTGGAAATATGTGAAACTATGACTCCCCAGGGGATTATAGCTGTTGTTAAACAGCCGGAGTATAGTTTATCTGATATTTTAGATAAAGGTATGTCGAAGATTATAATTCTTGATGATTTAAGAGATCCTGGTAATCTTGGCACCATTATGCGAACAGCAGAGGGTGCTGGATTCGATGCTGTAATTTTAAGCAAATCTTCAGTGGATATGTTTAATCCCAAGGTGGTTCGTTCTACAATGGGAGCCATATACAGGGTTCCATTTATTTATGAGGATGATTTAAAAACTGCAATTAATGATACATATAAAAAGGCAGGATATACAATTTATTCTGCTTACCTTGATGGTGCAGTGGATTATACAAGGACGGAATATAGTGATAAAACAGCTATAGTTATTGGGAATGAAGCTAATGGAATATCTGATGAGGTTATTGGTGTTTCAGATGTTCTTATAAAGATACCTATGTCGGGACAGGTGGAATCGCTGAATGCCGCTGTGTCCGCAGCTGTAATAATGTATGAAGTAAGAAGACAGACGACTGTGTGGTGAAGTTCCTGCTTCGCAGTTACAGAGAAATATAGCTAAATTACTATTCGCATAACTTCCCCAAACAGGTCGTAGCCCATATGCTTCGCATATGTCGCCGCCAAGCGGCTTGTGACTACGACTGTGTGGTGAAGTTCCTGCTTCGCAGGTTCCGTATAACATGCATAACAGCACTGCATGCGAGCATGCGTGATGTTATGCATATCATACTTAATGCGAATAGTAACATTTTTTCTAATCAAATTTTAATTTGAATTATTGGTTGTTATGGTTTACAATTAAGTTATCAGGAAGTATTAAAGAGATTTTGTGGAGTGAGGTGAATATATATGGAGTCAATGGGATGGCTTATAGCATGTGTTATTTTTATACTTATTGAGATGGCGACTCTTAGTCTTACATCTGTTTGGTTTGCAATTGGTGCTTTTGCAGCTGGTCTTGCTTCTCTTGCAGGAGCTAATATGACATGGCAGATTATTATTTTCCTTGTGGTTTCGATTGTAGTTCTTGTTGTATTAAGATCACCAATGTTGAAGGTGTTTAACAAAAAGAGAACAAAAACCAATTATGAAGGTATAATAGGACTTGATGCAAAGGTAATTGAGACTATTAATAATGATGCTATGACTGGTACAGCGATTGTAAATGGACAGGAGTGGACAGCAAGAGCGTTAAAGGATGATATGATTATTGAAGCTGGTACAAAGGCGAAGATAGTTAATATTAGTGGTGTGAAACTTATTTTATCAAATAAAAGTAATAAACAGGAGGAAGAACAATGAATTTATTAGGTTTAGTTATGTTATCAGGGGAGTCAATGGGGTTTATAATCTTTATGTTAATAGTAGCAGTTGTACTATTATCAACTTGTGTAAAGATTGTTCCACAGGCACAGGCATTTATAGTTGAAAGACTTGGTGGTTATCAGGCAACTTGGGACGTAGGTATTCACTTTAAAGTACCTATTATCGACAGAGTTGCAAGAAGAGTTGCTCTTAAAGAGCAGGTTGTAGACTTTGCTCCACAGCCAGTTATCACAAAGGATAATGTTACAATGAGAATCGATACAGTTGTATTCTATCAGATTACTGATCCTAAGCTTTATGCTTATGGTGTTGAGAATCCAATTATGGCTATAGAGAATTTAACTGCAACTACACTTCGTAACATCATCGGTGATCTTGAACTTGATGAAACTCTTACATCAAGAGAAACAATCAATACTAAGATGAGATCATCACTTGATATTGCAACAGATCCTTGGGGAATCAAAGTTAACCGTGTTGAGCTTAAGAATATCATCCCTCCTTCAGCTATCCAGGATGCAATGGAGAAGCAGATGAAGGCAGAGCGTGAAAGAAGAGAGGCAATCCTTATTGCAGAAGGTGAGAAGAAGTCTACAATCTTAGTTTCTGAAGGTAAGAAAGAAAGTATGATTCTTCAGGCAGAGGCTGAGAAACAGTCAGCAATCTTAAAGGCAGAAGCTAATAAGGAAGCTGCAATTAAGGAAGCTGAAGGTCAGGCAGAAGCTATTATAGCAGTTCAGAAGGCAAGTGCAGAAGGTATTAAGTTCCTTAATGAAGCAAATCCTTCAGATCAGGTAATTAAGTTAAAGAGTCTTGAAGCATTTGCAGCAGCTGCTGATGGAAAAGCTACTAAGATTATTATCCCATCTGAGATTCAGGGACTTGCAGGACTTGCAAATGGATTAACTGGATCACTTGATAAATAAGATATAAAAAAACATAAAAGCTTAAGCGTTTAAAGACGTTTAAGCTTTTTTTTCGTGTTGAATTAATTGGAGTTTTATGGTATAATTTATTGTGTTAAATAATGTACATAGGAGATGTTTTGGTTGATAAATAAGAAGAAAGTTAGGGTTATGACTAACCTTGCAATATATGAAAAGCATAATGAAGCTGATATAATAATAAGCAGGTTTTATAAGAATGATTATATCAGACTCAACATGCTTAAAACTGCCGTTAATGTAACAGTAGCGTATTTACTTATAATTTTTATGCTAGCAATATATAATTGCGAAGAACTTATTACAGAATATGAGGATCTTAATTATGTATTTATAATAAGGAAAGTTATAATTATTTACGCGGTTTTGTTGTGTGCTTTTTTATTTATAAGTTATGTGTTTTATAACTATAAATATAAAGATGCAAGGAAACGACTTAAACTATATTATAAGAAGTTAAGGTATTTGGAAAATATTTCGAAGTAAACAATACATTTTGGAAATGGAGTTTTAGCATATGATTTATTTATTGGATTTTAGAGAAAAAGTAAGGGGAATTTATTCTTCATATAAGGAGTATTGTACATTAGCTTATAAGTTTATTATGTCATTAATCACATTTATTGTTATAGATGTTAAGCTAGGCTTTGGTAATGAATTTATGAATGCACTTAGTGTTTTACTGCTTGCGCTTGTTGGAACATTTATTCCAAGTAGTTTGACAGTTCTTTTGGCATGCCTGGTTTCTGTTGCATGCGTATTTTCATATTCGCCGGTTTTAGGATTTATGCTGACTATTTTATTGATTATTGTATATGCTATGTTTATGAGATTTGTTCCAAAACTTGCATATGCCATGCTGGCAGTGCCTATAGCTTATGTTTTTAAATTGCCAGTACTTGTGCCAATTATTCTTGGTCTTGTATGTACACCAATAGCAGTTATACCTGTTATTTGTGGAACTATAGTATATTATTTTATACTTGCAATTAAATCAGTTGAGAGTGTAAGTAATTCAGTTAATAAAGTAGAAGCGCTTCAGGTATTTATATATGTAATGAGAAAGTTTACAGAGAATAAGGCTATATTTGTATCAGTAATATTATTTTTTATTATAACTATACTTGTTTACGTTATTAGAACAAGGAATATTGACCATGCATATGAGATAGCTATTATCTGTGCAGGAATTTTATATTTATTTACATATCTTGTGGCTGCTTTTAATTCTGATCTTGGAATCGGAATAGTTGGAATTGTGCTTGGTGCCATTATATCATGTGCAATTGCCATAATTGTTCAGTTCTTTATCTGCGTTCTTGATTATAGTTCGGTTGAGAATGTTCAGTTTGAAGATGATGATT
>JAILNW010000394.1 GCA_024691145.1 Lachnospiraceae bacterium | reverse complement strand
TTACTGAGTATTCAGCACCCTCAAGATTATCAAATACATCTTTTGTTACAATAGATTGTTCCTGAAGAATATATTTGCTAATCTTATCAAGATTTTCGTAAAGTAATTTCTGTTCATCTGTTGCTGTACCGTTAGCAATAGCATCAGATAAAAATGTTCCGTCAGTATACTCTATATCAAGATTTACTCTCATAAAAGTATTCATAGTATAATAATATGAGAATATTACACTTTCTTTATCTTCGATTGATCGTTTTTCAATACCTGCATAAGGAAGATTAATATATTCAGTTTCATTATGAGTTACATCTTTATAATCTTCTTTAAGTAATGCATTGAAAAGAACAACAATATCAGTTTTATCAATTTTTGTTAACTCTAATTCTGCAAGGTCCTTGTCAGTTATAGCCTTTGTAAAATTCTTTTCAGTAAAAAACTCACTGATATTCTTTACATCATTCAAATATTCACTTGAATTGCTTAGCATAGGAATAGAATCGGCTACAGAGTTAAATCTGTTAATTGAACTTGAACCTGAAAAACCATCCATAGTACTATGCTTAAGATTATATCCGTCAAAATGATAAGAATCGGAACCATCTTTGTCCATAGACTGAGTAAGATTTAAGGTGTAAATCCAACCATCTTCCTTATCAATAAGGGACTCTTTTTCAAAACGGCTTGGAACAACTGTTTCAACAGGTCCATTATTAACTGGATTACTTTCTAAAGATTTACATCCTGTAAACATAAAAACTGCCAGTGACATAGTAAAACAAATTTTCAATAATCTTTTCATAAACATCCTCCAAAATCTCATTAAACCTACATATATGATTATAAATATCAATTTAGAACTTGTCAATATTGACTTGTAGAGAAAATAATGATACAATAAAAAATGTGTTTAGATGATAGAAAATAAGAATTATCAGAAAGGAGTAGCTATTCTAATTTGGGGATAGTGCAAAAACATGGATACTATTAATTTGAAGAAAAAATACATTGATTTCTTTGTTTCAAAAAACCATAAGCAGATTGAATCAGCATCAGTTGTACCTGTTGATGATCCTACATGCTTATTTAATACAGCAGGTATGATGCCTCTTGTACCATATTTACTTGGTAATCCACATCCAGCTGGAACAAGACTTGTTGATTATCAGAAGTGTTTCAGACTTACTGACCTTGAAGCAGTAGGAGACAAGACTCATCATACATTTTTTGAGATGCTAGGTAACTGGTCACTTGGTGACTATTTTAAAGAAGATGCTGTTGCCTGGAGTTATGAGTTCTTAACTAAAGTTCTTGAGATTCCTGTAGAGTATCTTTCTGTTACTGTATTTGAAGGTAACGAAGTAGTTGCAAGGGATGAAGAGACAGCTAAGTTATGGATTAAGGCTGGTATTTCTGAAAAGCATATAGCTTACCGTCCAGCTGAGGATAACTGGTGGCCTTCTATAGAACAGCTTGGACCATGTGGTTCTGATACTGAGATTTTCTATTGGAGTGATACTAAGAATCCGCCTCCTGAAGTTTATGATCCAGAGGATGACAGATGGGTTGAGATTTGGAATAACGTATTTATGCAGTTTAACCATCTTGAAAGTGGCGAGTTTGTTGAACTTAAGCAGAAGAATGTTGATACTGGTATGGGTGTAGAGAGAGCTACAGCTGCACTTGCTGGTGTTGATGATAACTATAGAACAGAGTTATGGTGGCCTGTAATTACAAAGATTTGTGAATTATCAGGAAAAGAGTACACAGAAGAGAATCAGAGACCTATGAGAATTATAGCTGATCACTGCCGTGCAGTTATGATGATTGCTTCTGATGATGCTCATATAGTACCTTCTAATACTGACCAGGGTTATGTACTTAGAAGACTTATAAGAAGAATGCTTAGATATGCTAAGATGCTTGAGATTAACATTAATGAAGATTTTGATGTTGAGATAGTAAGCATATTATCAGATATATTTGCTGATTATTATCCAGAGGTTAAGAGGAACTTTAATCAGGTTGCAGAGGTTCTTAGAACTGAGAAGAAGAAGTTTGCTAAAACTATCGAAGATGGTATGAAGGAATTTGAAAAGTCTCTTAAGAACCTTGGAGATGCTAAGCAGTTGCCAGCTGAGAAGGCATTCAGATTATTTGATACATTCGGTTTCCCTATCGAGATGACTGTTGAGTTATGTAACGAAAGAGGAATTACTGTTGATGAAGAGGGATTTAAAGCACTTTTTGCTAAGCATCAGGAGATTTCAAGAAAGGGAAGCGAAGGCAAGTTTAAAGGTGGTCTTGCAGAAAGTAATGACGAGACAGCAAGACTTCATACAGCAACACATCTTCTTCAGGGAGCACTTAGAAAAGTTCTTGGAACAGGTGTTCAGCAGAAGGGAAGTAATATTACAAGTGAGAGATTAAGATTTGACTTTAGTTTTGATCGTAAGATGACTCCAGAGGAGATTGCAGAAGTTGAAAAACTTGTTAACGAGGCAATTAAAGCAGATGTTGAGATTGTTAAGAAAGAGATGTCTTATGAAGAAGCTAAGGAGTCAGGTGCATTAGGTTTCTTTAGCAACAAGTATGGCGAGACTGTTTATGTTTATGAGATGGGAGAGTTCAGTAAAGAGATTTGCGGTGGACCTCATGCCAACAGAACAGGAGAACTTGGAAGTTTCAAGATTCAGAAGGAACAGGCTTGCTCAAGCGGAGTAAGAAGAATAAAGGCTGTTATACAGCATGATTAACTATAAAAGACCTTAGAGTAATACTTTAAGGTCTTTTACTATATGGGTTATGATGTTTGCATGCATATAAGGTTAATCTTGTTGTATTATGCTATATAAAATCCTGTAAAGATTTTCTGCATCTTCTTTAGATAAATTCATGCATTTACTGTTAATCATCTTTGAAGGAATATCCACAGCCTCTTCTTTTAAGACTTCACCTTTGTCTGTTATAGTAACAATCTGTATGCGTTCATCTTCTTTAGAACGGGACAGTTCTATATATCCCTTTGATTTTAGCTTTCTTATAAGGGGAGAAACAGTGCCAGTGTCTAAGAAAAGGCACTTACAAAGTTCAGTTACCTTAAGACTTTTTTTCTCCCACATAACCATCATGGCAATATACTGTGTATAAGTAAGATCAAGCTTATCTAAAAATGGCTTATATCTTCTTATGATTTCTTTTGATGCCACATATAAAGGAAAACATAGCTGGTTTTCAAGTTTTAAGCAATCATACTTATCATTCATAAATATCACTCTGTTCTTTAAATTTCTTTAAGTATATCTGATTCATCAGTTAATCCTACAAATTGTTTTTTTATTTCTCCATTTTTAATGATAAGAAGAGTAGGAATACTCATTACTCCATATTTAACAGCGATTTCACCATTATCATCAACATTAAGCTTTCCAACAACAAGTTCATCATGTTCCTTGGCAATCTTATCAATAATAGGAGACTGCATCTTGCAAGGACCACACCAGTCTGCGTAAAAATCCACAATAGCAGTTTTATCTGCCTTTAATATAGTTTCTTCGAAATTTGCTGTAGTTAATTTTAAAACTTCCATAATCATGCTCCTTTTCTTTTTGCTTTTATATAATTTGCTGCTGATAAACCAGCAACTGCACCTTCATAAACAGCTTTGTTAACCTGTAACAGACCGCCTGTAATATTACCACAGGCGTATACACCTTTAATATTTGTTTCCATGTGTTCATTTACTTTGATATTATCATTGTTTGTCATAATTCCCATCTTTTTGGCAAAATCAGAAGCACCTGCAGAACCGATAGCTATAAATATGCCATCTGTCTTTAGTGTAGAACCATCTGAAAATTCAATCTCTTCAACCTTCATGTCTCCATTAATTGATGTTATAGGTCTTTTATCAACTTTATAATTACAATTCTCAAAGCCAGGTTCTTTTCCATTAGTCAAAATAGTAATGCTGTTTACAATATTTACAAGGTCTGAAGCTTCTGAAAGAGCATAGTCACCATCACCAATTATAACAACATCTTTTTTTCTATAAAAGAATCCATCACATATGGCGCAATAGCTAATACCTTTTCCTTCAAATTCATTCAAACCTTTAATTAAAGGTTTTGCTTTCTTTGTTCCTGTTGCAAATATAACGGAATCGGAAGTGTAAATATTATCAGATGTTTTTACATCATAGCACATGTTTTCATTCATCTTAATATTTAGAACAGCTTCTTTTTTTAAATCTATTTCAAGATTTTTAGCCTGCTGTATACCGTTATCATATAGGGTACTTCCACTTATGCCTTCAGGAAAACCGTAGTAGTTGTCTATCTTATGTGCCTTAATAAGCTCTGAATTGTCATTGTCAAGTACAAGAACGTTAGTACCAGCTCTTTTAGCATATATTGCTGCTGATATTCCAGCAGGACCTGCACCGATTATTATTATGTCATACATAGTGTACCTCCATTATAAAAGTGTTTTTATTCTTTCCTCAATCTTAGAAGGTTCAACAGTTGATTCAAAACGATCAGTAACATTACCATCTTTATCAACAAGGAATTTTGTAAAGTTCCACTTGATATTGCTTGAAGTTTTCCAATTCTTATCCATCTTAGAAACGATAGGAATAAGTATTTTTCCCTTTAATGAAAATCCTTCAAATCCTTTTTGAGCCTTTAAGAAAGTAAATAATGGATCCTCATTTTCACCATTTACTTCAATTTTCTTAAACTGGTCAAATGAAGTGTTATACTTTAAAGAGCAGAATTCATGAATCTCATCATCACTTCCAGGTGCCTGGTGGCCAAACTGGTCACATGGAAAATCTAAAATCTCAAGTCCTTGTTCATGATACTTTTTATATAAGTTTTCGAGCCCTTCATATTGTGGTGTAAATCCACAGCCAGTGGCAGTATTAACAATTAAAAGAACTTTTCCTTTAAGTGTTCCTAAGTTAAAATCCTCATTTGTTCTTGTTTTTACCGAAATATCAAAAATATTCATAATATAACCTCCTTAAATGTTGTTTACAATTATATTGTACACAATATATTGCAGATTGTCAACTAAAATTTTAAAAAATTTAAATAACCTGACTAAATACATTTCCAAGGGAATCGTTAATTATAAGATTTGCGTAGCTATCCTTTGGAGTAGAGGACTTATTAATTAGTATTAACTTATTTCCTCTATAATAATCAATTAATCCGGCAGCAGGATATACACCGAGAGAAGTACCACCAATAATAAGAACTTCACAGTTTCTTATGAAATTAACTGATTCCTGAATAGTATTATCATCAAGTCCTTCTTCATATAAAACAACATCTGGTTTTACACGGCCTCCGCATTTTTTACATGTGGGAATACCATCTGCACTTATCATATAATCAAGATCATGAAAAGTATGGCATTTTTCGCAGTAATTACGAAGAACCGAGCCATGTAGTTCAAGAACCTTTTTACTTCCGGCTTTCTGATGAAGTCCATCAATGTTCTGAGTAATAACAGCTTTTAATTTACCCATTTCTTCAAGTTTTGCAAGTGCCTTATGAGTTGTGTTAGGTTCAGCATCAGTATAGAGCATTTTGTCTTTATAAAATCTGAAAAATTCTTCAGGGTAAGACCTGTAAAAAGTATGACTAAGTATAGTTTCAGGAGGATATTTATATTTCTGGTTATATAATCCGTCAACACTTCTGAAATCAGGTATTCCGCTTTCTGTTGAAACCCCGGCACCACCAAAGAAAACAATGTTGTTACTGTTACTTATTATGTTTTTTAATTCCTCAATTTTTTCATTTAAATCTGACATAATTACATCTCCTTAAAATTAATATATATCTATAGTACACCAAATGTAAAAAAATGTAAAATAATATTAGCATTACTTGTAAATAAATGTAAAATAATGTATAATGTATTATGAATATGTATAAGTATATGAGGTGATTGTTTGAAGACAAGAAGACTTAGTATTAAGTGGAAAATAATGATATGGATTTTTGTTATATATTTAAGTATATGTTTACTTGTTAATATATTTTACAATAATGTAAGGAAGTTTATTGTTGAAGAAACCTGTGTTTCTACATTAGGAATGGTGGAAGTAGTAGTTAGTGAAATTGATGGAGATAAATTCAGCAGCATTACTTCCGTTGATGATGAAAATTATAAAGAAATATATGATATTATGGCAAGATACAGAGATAATGCGGGAATTAAGTGCATATACAGCATGGATTATAAAGATGGGAAAGTAAGGTTTGTTGTTGATACGGATATAGAAGCACCTGCTGACTTTCACGAAGAGTATGATAATGACATGGTTGTAAAAACTTTTGAAACAGGAGAAGCAACTTATGATGAGGAAATCACTTCTGACTCCTGGGGAAAATTACTTGGAACATATACTCCAATTAGAAATTCTAAAGACAAGGTAGTTGGCGTTATAGGCTGTGATATAAATGTTGATGAAATCAGTAATGAACTTGACAGACTTACAAATATCCTTCACATGTGTATGGGTGGTTTTTTAATAGCATGTGTTCTGGTTACAATATTATTAACAAAAGGCGTGGTTAAGAATATAAAGAAACTTTTGAAAAAACTTAGAAATCTTAATAATGGAACAGGTTCTGGAGAAAGATTATTAAATGTAACTAGCGGAGATGAAGTTGAGGTTGTTGCAGAGGAATTTAATATATTTATAAAGCAGTTTGATTTATTAGTCGAAAATGTATCCGGGGTGTCTGTTGAAATTCAGGAAACAGCAGATGACCTTAATTCTATGATAGAAAAAAGTAATGGAAAACTTGAAAAAATGGCTGGAAATATTCAGACAATAAATGTAGGAATGACAGAAACATCTACAAATACGTCAATTATTGCTGATAAGTTATCAGAAGCTGTTACAACAGTTATTGATATAAATAATGCAGCTTCAAAGGCAAGCAAGAAATCAAAAAGACTAGGGAATGGTGCGGATAAAGCAAAAAATGAGATACAGGCAGCAGGCTCTAAAACAATGGAAACTATTAATGAGTTTAAGAAGAAACTGGTAGAAAATACTGAGAGGTGCAAGGAAATTGAAAAAATTGATTTAATTACCACAGATATATTAACTGTTGCAAATACAACAAGGATTCTTGCACAGAATACACATATTGAAGCAAACAGAACAGGAGAGTACGGAAATGGTTTTTCAGTAATTGCCAGAAACCTTAATGGATTAAATGAACAGATAAGAAATATGGTTAATAATATAAGAGAAACTAATACAGAAGTAAAATCTTATGTAAATGATTTTATTGAAAGTATTAATGAACTTATAGAATATCTTGAGGAAAACACTATAAAGGATTATGAAGCCTTTGAAAAAATGGGAAATGAATATGTTATGGCAATGAGTGGAACAAGAGAAGTTCTGGATAAGTTTAATAGTGATACGAAAAATGTGACTTATACTATTAAGAATATTGAAGAAAATATTGGCACTATTAATAAAATGATTAAAGTTGCCGCAAATAACATATCTGATGTTAATCTGTTATCAGAGAAGGTTGAGGAAAATGTAAAAAATCTGGTTGAAATATCAGATAAGAATCTTGAAAACAGTGAAGTTATAGTACAGGAAATGAGCCAATATACCGACAAATAAGGGTTAACATTTCAAATAAAGACTTTGAGGTGAAATAGTGAAAACAAGAAAACTAGGAATAAGAAAGAAAATAATATTATATGTTTTTCTAATCTATATATTAATATGCATTCTTATTGATATATTTTATGTAGTTATAAAGAATTATGTTGTTGAGCAGTATGCAAATGCGTCTATGGGAACAACTTTGGTTGCTGCCAGTGAAATAGATGGAGACTTGTTTGAAAATATAAAGTCTGAAAAAGATGAATATTATGATATTGCTTATGACATTTTATCTAAATACAAGGTTAATTCAAAAATTAAATATATATATACAATAAAGCTTGTTGATGACGAACTTAGATTTGTTATAGATACTGATGATGAAGAACCTGCTGAGTTTGATGAGGCATATGATGATAACGAATATATGATAAAAGCTATAAAGACAGGAAAAGCAGTAGCTGAAAAAGAAATTACATCAGACGAATGGGGAGAATCCATAAGTGTTTATGCACCCATAAAAAACTCCAATGATGAAACTGTTGGAATTGTTGGCTGTGATTGTGAATTTACTACTTTAAGTAACAAATTAAAAAGACTGGAATCTGTACTTTATAGTGTAATGATAGGATTTATGGCAGTTTGTATATTTGTCTCATTTTTTATGAGCAGAGGAATTAGCAAAAATCTTACTGAACTTTACTATAAACTTAAAAATTTAAATACAGGCAGAAAAAAAGGAGACAAAAGGCTTGTTGTTACAAGTGGTGATGAGATAGAACTGGTTGCAAATGAATTTAACAGATTTATTGGTCAGTTTGAAAAACTTGTTGATAATGTATCTGGCGTATCAGTTGAAATAAACAAGAATGCAACTGGAATCAATGATATGATTGAGGACAGCAATTATATTCTTGAAAAAATGTCGGTAAAACTTGATAAAATAAAAACAAGAATGCAGGAGGCATCGGCAAGTACTGAGTCAATGGCACAAAAACTTAAAGAATCAACTGATACTATAAAAAGCATTAATGAAGAAGCCATGTTATCAAAGGAAAATGCTATTAATTATAGAAATAGCGCTAATATTTCTAAGGATGAGATAAAAGAGGCAAGTGAAAAGACTATTGAAACTATAAATGCTTTTAAATCTAAATTAGAATTAAATGTTAAAAGATGCAGTGAGATTGAGAATATTGATATGATTACAGAAGGAATTCTGAAATTAGCAGATACTACAGGAATACTTGCACAAAATACACATATTGAAGCAGCAAGAATT
>JAILNW010000382.1 GCA_024691145.1 Lachnospiraceae bacterium | reverse complement strand
TAATTATTACAGAAAATCAAAATGAACTTAATGACGTAGAAAAAGAGTTTAAGGATGAAAAAGTTGAGAGTACAACTGAATATCTGGAAGATAATAATATGATGATTATTGAACTTGAAGATGGGGACAAAGATACTTTTTTAGAAGAGAATAAAGAGTTAAATGTTGAAGAAGATGTCATTGTCATGGCAAATGGTAAGAAAAATAAAAAAGGATTTTTTGACTTTTTTAAAAGGAAAAAATCAAAAAAACAAATTGGCCGTGAATGGAATATGGATATGGTTAAGGATACTAAAGATGATAAATCTTTAAAAACAGTAAAAGTAGCCATAATTGATTCTGGAATTGATGAATTTGCAACTAATATACCTGTTAAGGAAAGAAAAAATTTTATTCCAGGTCAAGAAGAAGTAGCAGCGTTATTAGAAGATGTAACAGGACATGGAACAAGTATTGCTTCCATATTAACATCAAATGGTGAAGATGGTCAAATTGAAGGAATTAGTAATAATATTGAATTGTACTCTGCAAAAGTATTAGATTCAGGCAATAGTGCACCAGTAAGTCGTATTATTGAAGCTATCTATTGGGCAATAGAAAAGAAAGTTAATATTATTAGCTTAAGTTTTGGTACTCCTAATTATTCACAGGCTCTTGAAAATGCAGTTAAAGAAGCATATGATAATGGAATTTTAATTATTGCTGCTGCAGGAAATGAAGGCGAAGATGGTGTGCAATATCCAGCAGCATTTAAGGAAGTTTTAGCTGTTGGTTCTGTTGACAGTGATGCTAATATCAGTGACTTTAGTTCAACAGGTGAGGAAGTTGAGATAGTTGCACCAGGTGAAAGAATAAAAGCAACTGGTAGTTTTGATGGAAGCATAATAGTATCTGGTACAAGTATTGCCGTACCTCACGTTGTTGGAGCTGCGGCAACAATATGGGGGAAAGATTTATCAAAGTCAAATGAATTTGTTAGACAATTGATAGATGTTAGCGCAAATGAAGTAGGAAAATTTGATGAATATGGTAATGGAATAGTTGACATCTCATATGCTTTAGAAATATATGATGATTTCTCAGAAAAATTTGAAGAAGGCAATAAGTTTGTAAATGAAGAGGTTGACTATGAGATAACAGGAAATGAAAATGAAGTATATGAGTATAAAAATGACTATGTAGAGGGAAAATGGACAGAATCAACACATAACAAGTTAATAGACGAAAAAGATATATATCTTAATACAAATCAAATATGGGTTTTAAAGCGAGCTTCTGAACTTGCTGATTCTGCATATTATTTGAAAAAAGCAGGTGTACGACCTTCTTTACATGGCTTTTATAGGAAAAAAGCTACATACCAAAAAACGGAAGATGGTGAAGTATTGGCCACACCGTATTATCAATATGACCAAGGAGAAGTAATACCATACAATTATGTTGCAGCATATATATATTTGACAAGATGTGGAATAAAGGGAGATTATAGAAATGTATCTCTTGATTCATTCAAATGTGTCTCAGCACATAATGCTGTAAAAAATGCTAGCGATGCATTTACTAAAGCAGGCTTTTATAATGACGCAGAGGACGTAGAGAATAGAAGACAGATATGGATTGAAAATTTTGTTGGTAAAGGTCATAAAGAGGCCATATTTAAAGCCGGAAAGAGTGAGGAAAATCTAGAAACATGGAAGACACTTTACTGGGGTTTTGCTCTTCATACTATGACAGACGTTTATGCACACTCTACATACACAATAAATGATGAGACAGGAGAATGGTATTTGTTAGATCATAAAAAATTAATATTTCCAGAGGCTGATAATGAAAAAAGAGTTGAAACCAGGCTTGAGTGGGCAAGAGAAAAAGCATATAAAGTTATCTGGCGCTATGTAACAAGAAACGAAGGTAAACCTGCTGATTTTGAAATAGAATTTGATAGTTCGGAACCTTTAAAAATAGCGGAATTACTTCGTTATTGTCAAGATGCAGGTGGCCTTCCAGGTTCAAGTGCGGCTAAAGTATCGAGTTACTCACGTCATGATGGAAAGTTGTATTATCCTACACCTGAAACTTCACATAAGTATTCTATATATGGAATAAATGGAAATAAATATAAAGGCAAATTTTGGGATCCGATATATTAAATACAAACTAATTGTGTTTATTGAAAAATAAAATTATCAGGTAATATTATAAAGATTTTTGACTATTATATATGGAAGTGAGGTGATTGAGATGAAATTTCAAAAACCAAGAAAGAGGTTTATAGTTGCACTTGTATCAGCAATACTATTGTGTGTAATAGTGTCGAATGACTATAGTAGAAATTTAATAATATGGGGCATTAGCGATGTTTTTAGTGAAATAGCAGAGAGTAAACTATTTGTTAAAATGTCAATAAAATATGTTGAAGTTACTGTAGATAAAGATGAATTGCAAGAATGTTACGACTATTACATGGAATTATTTGACACACTAAATTCAAAAGATGAGTGGAGTTATGAGGATATGGACAAAATATATTCTGGGGTAAATACATTGTTTTACCACAACGGATCGCCTTATTATTTTAAAGGAATGAAAGGAAAGATTGATTCTGTAGAAAAAATTAAAGAAACAGATCAGTATATATTGATAAAAATTGTATTTGATATGGAGAATCCTGCACTTACAGCATTGAAAAAAGGAAAAAACGACAAGTATATGTGTATTACAAAAATAAGTGAGGAATTGGATTCGCCTGGTGGTAAGGTTCTAGATAGTACGTATTATGGAGTTTATGTTGAAGATCCAGATAACATTAAATTAAAATATTATGAGGGAGATGACGATGAACTTGGTGTTTATGGAACACATTTAGAATGGCCACCTTATGAAAACCTAGGTTTCGGGTATAAAAATGATGAAGTCAGATATTCCAATTATCTAAAAAAAGGCGAAAAGATTATGACAGATCTTAACAATGATGGGGAAAAGGACAGCCTGACATTTAAAACAAAAGGTATTTCAGGTGATAGATACAAGAAAATGTATGTAAACAAAGGAAAGAAAAATGAAGCTGTTTATGAATTTGAAGAAGGAATAGGATATGATTATAAATATTCTGAAGTCAATAAAATAATTGATATTGATAAGACGGACAATTATAAAGAAATTATAGTTGACAAAGGGTTAATGA